>JARDZQ010000164.1 GCA_029240775.1 Rubrobacteraceae bacterium
ACCCCTACACCGAGAACCAGGTCGGCGCCGTCAGGCGCGCGATCTTGCAGTGGGAGTTCATCTGGGATCTGGCACACAAGATAGACCGCGACGCTCTACGCGAGGCAAAGAGCCGGGCCGACGCTCTTGCGGGCCAGAGAACTCTCTACAGAGCTCTGGGCCTCGACGAGGACTATGAGGCCGAGGTGGTGAAGAGAAGGGGCGAAGCACGGGCATCGCGGCGCGAGGGGCAGCCGTGAGCGTGCTCCTCGGCCTCGATATCGGCACGGGTGGCGCCAGGGCAGTCGCGGTCGACGGAGCGGGGAACGTGATCGCCGAGTCTTCGTCTGAGTACCTCTTGCGCAGCCCGCGCCCTGGCTGGACCGAGCAGGACCCGGAGGACTGGTGGCAGGGTGCCAGAGAGGCGCTCGGGAAGGTGTCCGAAGGGCTCGGGGAAGAGGTGGCGGGCCTGGGTCTCACGGGTCAGATGCACTGGGCGAAGCCTGCTCGACTGTGCGGCTGCGTGACGAGATCACCGAGCCCGATCCCGAACGAACCAGGATCTACGAGGAGCGCTACGTGGTCTACCGATCGCTCTACCCGGCGACGAGGGAGGCGATGCACCGCCTGACCGACCTCGCCGCCGGTCCGGCGGACGGCGCGGGTTAACGAGATCACCGCGCGCCGCGGGAACGCAATGGGCGCGTGCTATGATCTGCCGCGTGCCTCACTTAGCACCGGAAAACGGTGTCTCGATAGGACGCGAAGCCTTGAACCGTCGTGCCGTTCTGCTCGCGGTTGCGGTCGCGACCGCGACGGTGCTCCCTGCCTTCCTAACGGGCGGGCTCGCGGTGCAGGTGCGGGGCGACCTGGACTTCGGCGCGGCGGCTCTCGGTCTCGCGGTCGCGGCGTTCTTCGTCACGTCGTCGCTGGCCTCGGCGGTCATGGGGCGCGTGGTGGAGCGGACTGGGTTCCACAGCGGGATGCGCCTCGCCGCGATCGGGAGCGCGGCCTCGCTCCTCGGCGTCGCTCTGCTCGCCAGGTCCTGGACGGGATTGGTGGCCTGCCTCGTCCTCGGGGGTCTGGCGAACGCGGTCTCGCACCCGGCGGCGAACCTCTCCCTGGCACGGGAGGTCCCGGCTGGGCGGCAGGGGTTGTCGTTCGGGATCAAGCAGGCAGCCATACCGGTGGCCACCCTGCTCGCTGGCCTCGCCGTGCCGACCATCGCCGTCACTGTAGGCTGGCGCTGGGCGTTCGTGGGTGGCGCAGCCCTCGCCCTCGCCGTGGCGTTCTCCGTGCCGGCCCAAGCCTCGAAGGGCGTGGTCCGCCGGCCCGAAGAGAGGGGGGAGAAGGATGCCCGTACCGGGCCCCTCTTCCTGCTGGCTCTGGGGATCGGGCTAGGCTCGACGGCGGCGACGCCGCTCGGGGCTTTCCTGGTCGAGTCTTCAGTCGCGGCGGGTCTGCGGGTGGAGACGGCGGGCTTCCTTCTGGCCGCGGGGAGCGTCGCCAGCATCACGGTGCGCGTCGTGTTCGGCCGGCTCGCCGACGGGATGAGCGGGGGGAGGCTCCTGCTGGTCGCGGCGTTGCTCGCGACCGGGGTCGCGGGTTTCGTCATGCTCGCCACTGGGGAGACGGCACTGATCCTACCCGGCACCCTGCTGGCCTTCGCCGCGGGGTGGGGGTGGCCGGGACTCTTCAACTTCGCCATCGTAAAGACCAGCCCCGGCGCGCCGGCGGCTGCGACCGGCATCACCCAGACCGGCGCCTCGGGAGGGGCCGCCGTGGGCCCGCTCGTCTTCGGGGTCGTGGCCGAGGCCGCATCCTACAACGTGGCCTGGCTCGTCTCCGGCGCGTTCGCCCTCGGTGCTCTGGCGGCGATCCTCATAGGCCGGCGCATGATCCTGCGCGACCGCCAACAACCCTTTACAAACCTTCGCCACACCTAGTAACGTGCTCTCTATGAAGTCCATCCTGAGTCGCAACAGCTCGTGGGCCTACCGCTCGGTGTTCGTGTTGAGCGTCGTCACGATCCTCATAGGGCTCTGGGCCAGGGTGTGGAAGCTCGGCTTCCCGGGACAGAAGATCTGGGACGAGATCTACTTCCCCGTGATGGCTCGCAAGTTCCTTGAGGGGACCTACCAGTTCGACCTTCATCCCCCCCTTGGCAAGTTCATCATCGCCGTTGGCATAGCGCTTCTCGGGGACACGCCGGTAGGGTGGCGGCTGATGCCCCTCCTGTTCGGCGTAGCCCTGATCCCGCTCGGCGCTGCCCTGGGCTGGTACCTCATGCGGGAGAGGGTGGCCGCCCTCCTGTTCGCCGCCTTTATCGCGGGGGAGACCTTCCTCATAGCCTACTCCCGCATCGGGATCATGGACCTCATCCTCTTGTTCTTTACGCTGGCGACCCTGCTCGCGGCCCTGCTCGTCGAGCGCCCGCGCCAGGTACTCTGGGTGGCCTTGCTGCTCGGGCTGGCGATCAGCGTCAAGTGGGCGGTCTTCATGGTCGTCGTGCCCGTAGGCTACGTGTTGTGGCGCAAGGGGTTCTTCAGGCCGTTCCTGGCCAGCCTGTGGGTCTCGGCGGTCCTGTACCTGGCGGTTGTCTACGTCGGGGCACTCATCGCCGTGACGACGAACCCCTGGGAGGCGTGGCAGTGGACGTGGGAGTGGCACCTCAAGGCCTTCGAGAAGGTGACCGCGGCGATCCCGAACCCCTGGGGGTCGCCCTGGTGGAGCTGGCCGTTGATGCTGCGCACCATACGCCTCTCCTCCCTGTTCGCGACGCCGACCGGAGAGCTGCAGGTGATCGCCGCCATCGGCAACCCCGTCGTCTGGTACGGTAGCACGCTGGCCGTGGTGGCCGGCATCTTCGAGGCGGCGCGCCGTCTCATAGTGCGCAAGCAGCTGGCGAGCGACCCGCTCGTCCCGATACTCCTGGGGTACGTCTTCTTGCTCCTGCCGTGGATACCGGGCACCCGTATCCCCTACATCTACAACTACCTACCCTCCTACGCCTTCGCGCTGATGGCGCTGGTCTACTGGCTGGTGCGCATCTGGGACCGCAGGCCGTGGGGACCGTGGGTAGTCGTGGCCTTCACCGCCCTGGCGCTGGCGAGCACCGTGTTCTTCGTCCCCCTGGCGGCAGGATTGCCGATAAGCGCCGAGGCCATGGAGCAGCGCGTCTGGCTGGACTCCTGGTTCTACCCTCACGCCGAGCTACCCTAGAGCGGGATTCGCACTGAGCCCCGTCTGTAGGCGGTCGCTACCCTCTCGGGAGCACACCGACTTGTGAGTGGTGATCACAAGGCCAAGCAACGAGCATCGCTGGATATGCGTGGTACGAGCAACCCGTGCCACTTTGATCAATATTGGTCACCGAGAGCGTCAACTTTGGTCATCACAGAGCATGCATCCGCCGGTAACGTACGCCTAAGAGACCAGCGTAGAAAGGAGGAGGGTGATGAGAGCAGGGACGGTCAAAACGAGAGAGTCCCAGATAATTGAAACGACCCGACGAGGCATGAGCTTCGGCTCACTCGGACTGTTCTTTGCGCTCACGTTCGGGCTGTCATGGGGGGTCATCGCGCTCTTGATCCTCTTCCCCGATCAGATCGAGGCGATCTTCGGCGAGATGGGCTACACGAACCCCGCGTTCGTCCTGGCGGTGTACTCGCCCGGGATCGTCGGTGTCTTCCTGGTCTGGCGACACTACGGCCTCAAGGGTCTCCTCAACTTCTTCCGGCGTCTCACGCTGTGGCGGATGTCGCTGGCTTGGTGGTTGGTGTTGGTGATCGGCATGCCAGCCGTGTTCTACGTCGGCGCAGCCATCAAGGGCACGCTCACAGACCCGTTCCCGTTCTCCCCCTGGTACGGCGTGCTGCCAGCGTTGGCCATCGCGCTGATCATCGGGCCCATCGAGGAGTTCGGCTGGCGCGGCGTGGCGCTGCCTCTCTTGCAGCGGCGTTTCGCGCCGCTTTGGGCGGCCTTGATCCTGGGTACGATCGTGGCCTTCTGGCATCTGCCGGCATTCTTCCTCAGCGGAACCATGCAGAGTTCCTGGTCGATCGCCCCGTTCTTTATCGGGGTAGTGGCAATCTCGGTCATCCTGACACCCATGTTCAACGCGGCGCGGGGTAGCATCCTCATCGCGGCCCTGTTCCACTTCCAGATGAACGGCCCGGCATGGCCTGATGCCCAGCCCTGGGACACGCTCGTGTTCGTGTTCGTTGCTGTGGTCATCGTGCTGGTGAACCGAAGGCGGATGTTGAGCCGCAAGGAGGCTGTGACCGAGGTACTCATGCCCGGAGAAGAAGGTAGCCACGACGATGCCCGTATCGCCGCCGAAAGGTGATCCACGCGTGTGCCTTGCCGTCCGGGACGCCTCACGATGTCCGGACTGTCTGCGTCCCCGGCTCCCACAAGGTTCCACGGGCCTTCGGAGAACCCGGCTGCCCGCTGGTGATCCCGTCTGATCCACCGTTCGGGCGGGGCTAGCCACCGCAATCTCGGCTTGTCTTCAATTCTCACCCGAGCCGCTGTAGGCGCGATTGGCGGAGGCTGCGTCAGTGCCTGAAGGGCTCGATGTTCTAACATTATCCGCGTGGTGGGAGAGAGCAAAGGGCGCGGCACGGGCCGCTACGCACGTTACCCGGTTGTGGCTATCGTGCTGGCGGGGGTCGCCCTGTGCGTCTGCGCGAGCGGCCCGGCGGATAAGACATACCCTACGCCGGTGCCGCTCGTGGCATCGGGTCTGATCGGGGACCATCCCTCCGGGACCGTGCTTCCCGTCTCCCCCGAGGAGGCGCGCGGGGCCTCTTATCTGCCCTCGAGCAACGTGCTTCGTCTACCCGACGGCAGGCTACGCTTCGTCCCATCCGGCGCCGCAGAAGCCGTGACGGTGCCACCGGACGACCCCGGCGCGGCGGCGGCTGCCGCCTCGAGCCGGGCCTGGCTCGAAGCCGGGACCGTGCCCGGCGACGACGCCGCGGAGCGCCGCATCTCCGAGCGCGCGCTCCTCAACCTGCGCCTGCTGACACGCCCTAACGGCGCGGCGCTTGCGGGGTTGCACCCCCGCTGGCGCAGCGTCTGGCCGCGGGACGCGAGCTTCGCGGCCGTG
Source organism: Rubrobacteraceae bacterium (assembly GCA_029240775.1). GTDB lineage: Bacteria > Actinomycetota > Rubrobacteria > Rubrobacterales > Rubrobacteraceae > JALYGY01. Next base: position 5,093 of record JARDZQ010000164.1, read on the forward strand.
GCTTTCGCCGCGACGGGTCACCACGAGGAGTCTTACGAGATCCTCTCCTTCCTCGCCGCCGCGCAAGAAGCCGACGGAGCCTGGGAGGCCCGCTACGATGCCGCCGGGTCGCCGGTGCTCGACGGGAGACCCCCGCAGCTCGACGCCGTCGGCTGGTTCTCGTGGTCGACCTGGTACTGGTTCGTC
>JARDZQ010000165.1 GCA_029240775.1 Rubrobacteraceae bacterium
GCCCCCAGCGAGACGAGGACGCTCTTCGCGCCGCGGGCGCACGCCTCCTTGGCGGCGGCGAGCACGTCGCCGAAGGTTGCGAGCGGTTTGCCCACGAGCTCGGCGAGCTCCTCCGCGTTGGGCTTGATAAGGTCTGGTCCCGCTTCGAGGGTGGCGGCGAGCGGTGCGCCGCTGCTGTCCGCGGCGGCCTTGCAGCCAGCCTCGTGGGCGGCAACCACCACGCGCGCGAGCAGATCGTCCGGCGCGCCGGGCGGCAGGCTCCCACAAGCCGCGAGCCAAACCGCGCCACGCGCGGCGGCGGCCGTCTCTGCGAGCAGCCGCTCGACCTCCTCTTCGGAGAGCGTGGGACCGCTAGCGTTGATTTTGGTGAGCGCCCCACTCTTCTCCGCTAGGGCCGTGTTGGTCCTGACCGGCCCGGCAACAGGCACGCGCACCAGCTCCACCCCCACGCCTTCGAGCAGCGATAGGAACTGTTCCCCGCTCGGTCCTCCGACGGGCGCGACGGCCCGCGAGGGGACGCCGTTGGCTACGAGGTTGCGCGAGACGTTGATGCCCTTGCCGCCGGCCTCAACAGAGACGGAGGCGGCCCGCTGTACGGCGCCGCGCGATAGCTTTCCGGATAGTTCGTAGGTCAGATCCAGGCTAGGATTCGGCGTGAGCGTTGAGATCACGCGCGTACCACCTCCGCTCCGGCGGCGGGGACTTCGAAGCGACTCGCGATACGGTCGTCGGCCGCTGCCAATCCGGCATGCTCGCCACCGCCCAGCCGCAACCCAGCGAGCGTACCGCTCACCCACTCGGATCGCACAGAAGTACGCAATCCTGGCAAACCGCGTCGTTCCATTTGCCGTCGGCTATCCACAGCCCCTCGCCCCACAGCTTCCGTACCCCCAGTGCCGGTACGGCTCCTTATGTCCCCAGCATACTGCTACCGCCTGTTCACGTCAAGTGTGCAATGTTCTGATCATTTGTGCAAGTAAACGGGCGGGGGTTCCGGGGCTTGGCGTTTAGACAAGGTCGAGCGCAGTACTAGAATTGTTGACCCGTGGCATAATCAAGAGGGTTTTTTCACGAGAGGATGTCGATTTGGTGGAGCGTAACGGGAACGATCGGTCGGAGAGCGGGTTACTGCTGCTGGCCGAGGTAGCGCAGCTCTACTACGTCAGGAATCTGACCCAGCAGCACATTGCCGAGCGCATCGGGGTCTCGCGGTCCAAGGTATCGCGGATATTGAGAGAGGCGCGAGCCAGGGGCATAGTCGAGATACGGATTCACTCGCCGCTGACGCTTGCAGCAGATTTGCAGGATGCACTCAAGAGGTGTCTCGGTCTGCGCGAATGTCTTGTCTTGGCTGCTCCGCAGGTGGATACCGACGGTTCTGAGGGCCCAGACATGATCGGCAGGTTGAGTGCGCTTGGCGCACGCTACCTGCAGGAGAATATTGCCGATGGCAGCGTGGTGGGGGTGAGCTGGAGCAGCACCGTCTACCACGTTGTGAGCGCCAGGTACTTGCAGGAGAAGAGCAACGTGACGGTGGTCCAGTTGATGGGCAGCATAGGCGGGTCCATACCCGAGCTAGATGGGGTATCCATCACCGCACGCCTCGCTGATGACTGGGGCGTAAAAGCGCATTATCTGCACGCTCCCATGCTCGTGGCCGATGCCGTCGTGCGCAACGGACTATTGCGTGACCCGCATATCAAGAGGACCCTAGAGGTAGCCAGAAGCGCGGATACCATGGTGGTGTCGGTTGGTGCTATAGATCGAAACTCGGGACAATATCGTACCGGTTATCTTGACGATGCCGATCTGGACTATATCCGCGGGCGCGGAGCGGTTGGCGATATCTGTGGCTCCTATTTTTCGTACGATGGCTCCCCAGTTGGACTTCGGATGAACGAGCGTACGATAGCCATAGGTTTTGAGGACATGAAAGGCATCCCCAACCGGATCGGCGTCAGCGGGGGAATGCACAAGGTTCGACCGAACATTGGGGCGGCGCGCGCGGGATTGCTCAACGTGTTGATTACGGACCAGGACACAGCCAGGGAAATGTTGGCCACCTTGAGGAGCGAGGACGCTGTAGCGTCCTCAGGCGACCGCAGGGTATAGGCTGCGGTCCGGACTACTCCAGGCCGCTTGGTTCCCGTCCTCCGAAGGGGGGTAAGCTCAACTCGGCGTCATCGGAGCGAGCGACTGCTCGGAGTTACCGGATAATTCCAAGAGAATCGCACGGTAGTGATCTATACCTCGGCGCACGACGCGTAATCGGTGGTCTGTTGAAGTAGGGAAAGAGCCTATCTACGGTTGATTTAAGCGTATTTACGACTCTACCGAGCAAGCGCATTCCGAGCACTCCCAGCCTGCGCATATCCCTCCTCAACAAACTACCGCTATAGCGGGTCGCAATGATATCGGTCCGGCTAGCCTTAATGTTTGGCATGCTGCTGATCTGCGTAAATTGGCCAAGGCCCGCGGCGTCGAGGTGGCGGGCCTTTATACCAGACGAATCTGACCACCGTCGGGGTGTCGGTCGAGCTGTTGTGGAACGTCCTTGAAACCGTGAAGGACAACAAGGAACCCGACGAGCTACAGCGAGGTCGAGAAAGCTATTGGTGCACAGCTGACCGCCAAACAACCCGCCATCGAGACACCCCTGGGGCAGTCCGCTCCCTGAAGCTAGCGCAGCCGCACGTGCGGTTGCGCCTAGCTTCGTATGGAGGCAGGATTACAGTGTGGCGTTCAAGCCACCGGGGAGAGCGAGAAAAGGAGAAGGGTAAGGGTGCCGTTCTATTTGGTCCAATTTAGCTATACCGAACAAGCGGTGGCCCATTTAGTCCACCATCCGCAGAACCGCATCGAAGCAGTGAGACCAGCGTTCGAAGAGGCTGGTGTTACGATCCGCGATTCTTGGCTTGCTTTCGGGGATTACGACGTGATCCTTGTCATCGAGGCGCCAGGCAACGCGCAAGCAGCGGCTATCGCCATGGCCGTTACGGCAGGAGGTGCGGTACGGAACTACAAGACCACGCCGCTGATGACGTGGGAAGAGGGGATCGAAGCGATGCGGGTGGCAGGCGGCTCGGAATACCGACCACCTGGTGGCTAGCCGAGAACGACCGGGGAAAAGGGCCGGAGGCGCAACATCCCCAGCTTTTTAGTTTAGGACGGCCACTTTTGGCTCGGACCCGCAAAGGACTCTTGGTTCAAGAAGCCGCCCATATCCCGCCTCAACAAACTACCGATAAGACTCAGCCGGTATCCCTTCCGTCCTTCAAGGCGCACGCTACCGCTTGCTCGAAGCCCATCGTCCGGCCTTCCATCCAGGCGCTAACAGGTAGCAGCCGCGATCGAGCCACCCGGGTGAACCGTCGGCGTCGATCCAGGAGAACAGCGCCACTCCGTCCCGTCCGACCTTTCGCAGGACAGGACGACAAACCGTGCCTTGCGTTGCCCGCCAGGGTGGAGAAGTTGAGGATGCCGCTGAGTATGAGGATTTTTACCTCGGAGTGTTGCGTACGACGATACATTTGGGGAATGCGCCGGATCGACCGACGTTCGGCGCCCCCAGAACAGGGGCCGCACCCTGGAGGAGGTAGACGCCGAACCGCACCGCGCTCACCCGCGCATCTGGGAGACCTCGATTTGCAGCCGGAAGCGCCGCGACTCGCCGGGAGAGAGATGGATCACGCGTCCCTCCGCCTCCTCCTTCTGGTACCCGCCGACCCGGCAGGTCGCCGGCTCCAGCCCGACCACGTAGGTACCCTCCCCGGTCATGGTCCACTGCACGAAGTGGGGCAGCTCCTCGGGGCGGAAGCGCACCGAGAGGGCTATCCCCCCTTCGAGCGACGGATTTTCCAGGCGCGCCTCGGCCCAACCTTCCGCGTCCGTCCGCGGGCGGTGGTAGAAGACACGCTCACGAAACCCCGCCATCGGGGCCGCGAAGGTATCCCAGTTTTCAAGTCCCTTGCGCGCCTCGGCGTCGCGCGGCTCCGGTGGGTCTCCGGGGCCCACGAGGCGGGCCGACGCGTCCAGGAGGGGCCAGCCGAGGTTTATGTGATAGAGGAGCATCAGGGGCTCCGTGCCATGGCCTTCGTTGCGCACGGTGTCCTCGATCTGCACACATACCTCCCCGACGCGGGCAGAGATCGTGCGTCTCAGAACCAGGTTGGCGCCGAACACCTGGCTCTCGCGCACCTCAGCGCGCGCCTTGAGGAGACAGCCCTCCCCGTCCCACCGGGCCTCGCGCGAGAGGAGGGTGGCGGGGGTGTTGGAGATCCTACCGTGCAACCCGAGCTCCTCTCCGTCTCTCTCGGAGGGCTCGCCGACGTTCTGGAGCCCGCAGGTGACGAGCAGTCCTCCGCCGAACGACCGGAGCCAGCCCTCCCCCCAAAGCTCCCGGAAGTGAGGCGCCACCACGCCGGTCGGCGAGAGCCAGGCTAGCGGCGCTCCCCGGTACTCGGCCGCGCCGAGATCCATCCCCCGGTCGCAGAGCACGTCGAAGGAGAGGCTGCCGCCCGTCCTGAACCGGAGGGCTCGCACGCCGCGCGCGGGGCCCTCCTCGAAGATGAACGGCTCAATGCCGGCCACCTGTCCCAACCTCCCTACCCGCCGCCGCAGCTCCCGGGGAGCCAGGGCCTTGCCGTAGAGATCCATGCTACCCACCTCCCTACCTCGAACGACGCCCCGGAGTAGAATACCCTCACCGGGACGGGAACGTGGATCGGGAAAGGGCGATCCCGGATAGCAGGACGGAGAAGCGATGCAGACTTATCCCATAAAGCTGACAGCCCACGTGCGCTCCTACTATTTCGGGGAGCGTCTGATCCCCGAGATGCTGGGCAAGAAGGAAGTCCCCGAGGGTGTCGTGGCCGAGACGTGGGAGATAAGCGACTACCGCGAGGCGCGCGCCACCATGACCAATGGTCCCTACGCCGGAAGGACGCTCCACGACCTCGTCGTCGAGTTCCCGCAGGCGCTCGTCGGAGAGGACTGGAGCGGCCTGCACTTCCCGCTGCTTTTGAAGTTCCTCGATGCCTCGCACATGCTCCCCGTCCACCTCCACGCCGACGACGAGACGGCCCGCTTGAAGCACGGCGAGCCTCACGGCAAGACCGAGGCCTGGCACATCCTCTGGGCCGCCGAGGGAGCGACGATCCTGGCCGGCGTAAAGGAGGGGCTCGGTCGCGAGGAGCTCTTCGAAGCCTTCAAGGCCAAAGATTACGACGCTGTTATGCCCCGCCATCCCATACGA
>JARDZQ010000166.1 GCA_029240775.1 Rubrobacteraceae bacterium
CTCAAGCGCGACGGGCAACTCGTAGGGACCGATCTCGAGCGAGCGCGCCGGCTGGCCGAGGACTCGCGAGACTTCCTGGTGACGCACGCCGAGCGTCCCGCGCACTGGGCCACACCGCGGACCACAGCCGGCGTCGCCGACTCGCCGAAACGTGATACCTGAGGGCAAGGAGCCCGCCGTGGAGAACCTTGACTTGGCGCGCTGTGGGTGTCCTCATCAGCAACCGGGTCTAGTTGGGCGGTGGTACTCGGAGCCTGACCCATACCCGATTGTGGTTCGCTCCACGGAGGCGTACACCTGAAGGCCGATCCTTCCCTCAAAGGAGTACGCCCATTCGGGAGCAACACGGTGGGTAGGTCCTTAGATTCCTCGGAAGACTCGTGGAGGTGTTTCGCAAAATGCAGGCCATCCGGATCGAACGGTTCGGGGATCCATCGGAGCTCAGCCAGACGGAGGTTCCGAGGCCGGACCTGGGGGAAGGCGAGGTCCTTGTCGAGGTCCACGCTGCCGCCGTAAACCGCAGCGACGTGCTGAACGTGCGAGGCTCGTTCCCTTTCACCACCCTGCCCCGCATACCGGGGCGCGATTTCGCCGGGGTCGTCGTCGAAGGGCCGCCTGAGCTCGTGGGGACGGAGGTCTGGGGCACGGGGGGCGGGGAGCTGGGCTACATCCGCGACGGGTCCCATGCCCGCTACCTCGCCATCTCCGGGAACGCCGTGGCGCCGAAATCCGAGACGCTCTCTCTGGAGGAGGCGGCCGCATCGGGCCTCGCCTACGTCACCGCCGGGTCCGCGCTGATCGAGCTAGGTGGCGTCTCGGCTGGGGAGACGATCCTCGTAACCGGCGCAGCCGGCGGCGTCGGTAGCGCGGCGGTGATGATCGCCCGCTGGAAGGGTGCCCGCGTCATCGGGGCAATAAAGGACGAGTCGGAGCGTGCCAGGGCGGAGCGGGCGGGTGTCGAGGTCATCGTCGATACCTCCCGGGAGGAAGTGGCGAACGCTGTCCTGGCGGCCACGGACGGGGGAGGGGTGGAACTCGTCCTCGACGCCGTCGGCGGACCTCTGTTCGAACCGGCCCTGAACAGTCTCGGCGAGAAGGGGCGCATGGTCGTCATCACGACGACCTCCGGCAAGCAGCACGTCTCCTTCAACCTACTCGACTTCTACCGCAAGGGGCTGCGCCTCTTCGGGCTGATGACGTCGTTTCTGGACGCCGAAGAGAGCGCCGCCGTACTGAGGGACCTGGACCCGGGCTTCGATGAAGGGGCCCTACGTGCGCCGCCGATCGCCGAACGTTACCCGCTAGCGCAGGCGGGGATAGCGTACGGGCGGGTCGAGAGTGGCGAGGTGGCTGGTAGGGTGCTGCTCGTCATGGACTAGACGGTCGGTCTCCGGGCCGCGGAGTTTGCTCGCCGGAATGCCGGAGATAGGGGAGGTGAGGAGAACCGTGAAGATAAGGCACATCCGCGACGTCGCTGCGCAGGTGATGACCAGGCCCGATCAAGAGGGCTTGATCGTCAAGAACGTCATCAACAGAAACGATGCGGGGGCACGCAGGATCATCTTGCTCTCATCCGAGCTTCCGCCGGGGAAGGTCCATCTGCTGCACCGGCATCCCAACGCAGAGCAGATCATGTACGTGCTCGAGGGTTCGTGCCTGGCCCTCTCAGTAGGAGAGCCGGTACGCCTGAACGAGGGTGATGCCGTGTTTATCGCCCAGGGTGAGTGGCACGGCGTCCGCAACGACACCGGCCGGCCAGCCATAACGCTCGTGATCTACGCGGGAGCTGGCACCCTGGAGGAGGCTGGCTACGAGGAGCACCCGCGGCAGTTCGAACGAGCATAGCGGAGGGGACTCGGGGAAGGGAGGCGTACGCGTGCATATCGAGGTGGAAACCCGGAACGTCGACGACCAGGACACCGCGCTCGGTAGCGCCGGACGCTTCACGCAGGAGGTAGACGGTCCTGCAGAGAGCGGAGGCGGAGGCTTGGGATTCAACGGCGGGCAGCTCCTGTACCTGGCGGTGGCAGGGTGCGTCTCCAACGACCTCTTCCGCGATGCACGTGCGGAAGGCATAGAACTGAGCCACGTCCGGGTGAAGGTGAGCGAGGAGTGAGAGCGCCCTACTTGGGAGAGGCCATGGCTAGAAGAGGTTGAGCTACCTGGACGCGGCTAAAGCGCATCACCGTGGAGGTCTTGATCGGGGCGGTGCCGTAGCCCTGACGTACCCGGCAGGTTGGGGATGAATACCCTTCCAGGCCAAGCTACCTTCTGCGGTAGGTGCCAATCAGCTGTCCTTCGGCGACGACGTGTATCTCTATGGCGTCTAATGCCTCTTCTTTTGTCGCGCCTCCACCGAGGCCAATCTCCGTATCGAGGGCGTAGATCTTGAAGAAGTAGCGGTGAGTGCCGCCAGGTGGGCACGGTCCGATGTAACCGACGCTGCCGGCTCCGTTCACGCCCTGCGCTGCCCCGTCGGGCAGCGTTTGCTGGTTCGGTACGTCCTCCGGTAGTCCTCGCGTGTCTGGAGGCAGGTTGTAGATCACCCAGTGCACGTACGTCCCACTGGGGGCGTCCGGGTCGTCGGCGATCAAGGCCAGACTCCGGGTACCATCCGGGACCGATTCCCACGACAGCGGGGGAGAGACATCTTGGCCGTTGCAGGTATACCGTGCCGGTATAGCGTCACCGTCTTCGAAGGCCGCACTCGTTATCTCGATCGCCATCTTCTCTCCTTTCGTTTCCTGCCTCGGCACCGTGTCTTCACCCTGGGAGCCGCCTCCGCATGAGGGCAGGAAGATCATGATCAGTACAACCAGTGTTGCCCTGTGCGTCGCCTTGCCTTTCCTCTCGGACTTATTACTACGAGCACAATTCAAGGGTGGACGCAGTCGCGTAGGTCCTCCAAAGTGTGGTTGTACGCTCGCAAGGATGCGGACGAATCCTTTCAGCGAGTATCTGTGGCAAGCTGAGCGAGCTCGTCGAGATGGTCGAAGGTCTCGCCTTTGGGCAGGGTCGGCAGGCCGAGCAGGACTCGCTCCACGCCCAGACGCGCGTATGCTTGCAGGTCTTCGGGCTCGGTGGACGCGTTGAACACGCTCACCGGCACGTCCCTGCCGGCGACTTCTCGCAGCTCGCCCATCATCGGCTCGAGCTTGCCCGGCGGAAGCCCGTTTGCGAGCCAAGCGTCGCCTAGCCGGGCGATCCTCTCGAAAGCTGGACTCCCGCCTCCTACGTAGATGGGCGGGTAAGGCTTCTGCAGTGGTTTAGGCCAGATGCCGATGGGGTCGAAGTCCACGTACTGGCCGTGGAACTCCGGCTCGTCTTTGGTCCACATCTCTATCATCGCCCGGATTCGCTCGTTCATCAGCTCGCCGCGGGTTCGCGGGTCGGTGCCGTGGTTCTCCATCTCCTCGCGGTTCCAGCCCACGCCGACGCCGAAGATCACCCTTCCCCCGGACACGAGGTCGAGGCTCGCGATCTCCTTGGCCGTGATGATCGGATCCCGCTCCACAACCAGGGCTACACCGGTGCCGAGCAGCAGGTGTTCGGTTGCAGCGGCAGCGGCGGTAAGCGCGACGAAGGGGTCCAGGGTTCGGTAGTACCTTCGCGGCAGCTCTCCGCCGCGGGGCCAGGGGGACTCTCTGCTGAGGGGGATGTGGGTGTGCTCGGCGATGAACAGTGAGTCGAAGCCGCGCTCTTCGATCGCTCGGGCCAGGGCTCCCGGTGCGATCCCCTCGTCGGTCACGAACGTCGAGATGCCGAACTTCATGCCTTCATTGAAGCATACCGAGGGGCAAGCTAGCACGGATGACTTCCTGGCAGATCAGAGGCTTGGGATCCTATTGTTCGCGGGCCTGTGCATAGCACTCCTCCGGGGTTCAGGGAGGCTGTATAGAATGGGGCACAGAGCACGCAGTCGACGGGGGTGGGCTATGCGGTACGCGGTTCTCGGAGCGGGCGGGGTCGGCGGTCTTGTGGGCGGTGCGCTCGCGAAAGCCGGTCATCCGATGACCCTGCTCGTTCGGCCCGGCCGCAGGGACCACTACCCCGAGCGGCTGAGCGTTCAGAGCGAGGCGCTCGGGCGCTTCGAGGTGCCGGTGCGGGTCGCCGAACGGCTCGAGGAGGCGTTTGACATCGTCTGGATCACGGTCAAGGCGACGGCGCTCGAGGCAGCACTCGAGGCCATCCCTCCGGATGAGCTGGGCGGTGCGATCGTGGTGCCACTGCTCAACGGCGTCGACCACGTCGGAGAGCTTCGCGACCGCTACGGCCCCGAGCGGGTTCTGCCGGGGACTATACGTGTGGAAGCCGAGCGGGCTGGGCCTGGGCGAGTTCGGCATCTCTCTGCGTTCGCGGACGCGCAGGTCGCGCCGATGCCGGCAACACGGACACGGGCGGAAACGCTGTGCGAGGAACTGCGGGGCGCCGGTCTGACTTGCGAAGTGCGAGACGACGAGGTCACCATGCTCTGGAGCAAGCTCTGCTTCCTGGCGCCCTTCGCGCTTTCGACTACGGCGTCGGGAGGTCCGCTCGGGGTCGTTCGCTCGGACGCGCAATGGCATGCCCTTCTGGGGGCGTGTGTTAACGAGGCCTGCGCGGTCGGGATAGCCGAGGGCGCCGAGGTCGCCCCCGAGCCCATCATTGCGGCGCTCGAGGGTCTGCCCGAAGGTTTCCGGAGCTCGATGCAGAAAGACGTGGCGGCGGGACGATCACCGGAGCTCGATGCCATCGCGGGCCCCATCCTGCGCGGAGGTATCGAGCACGGCATCGACGTGTCCGCGACTCGCGTCCTCGCGGACCGGATCTTGACACAAGAGTAGCGCCGAGTGGACTATCAGACGGTTCCTTGCCTTCTGCTAGACGCCGGAGGCGCGGAGGGGAGACACCGATGACCAGCGACGCGCTTATCGAGGAGATCAACTCGGCATATCGTCGGCTGAGTGCAGCTACCGAGGATCTTGCGAGGGCCGACCGCGAGCTCGCGGAGCACGTCCGGAGGATCCGGTTGGACAATGCCGAGGCGATCCTGGAGGCAAGGAACGAGAGAACGGCGAGCCTCTACCTCGACGGTCTGCTCGACACCGACGACCATCGTCGTCTGGAGGATATCCGGGCAAGGGCAGAGCTCGACCACCAGCACGCCAGGCGCGAGGTGGACCGGCTACACCTGATCGTCCGGCTGCTGGAGACCCGGGCCAGGGTATAGGGGGATGAGTGGAGAGCCGGTGGAGCTAGAGG
>JARDZQ010000167.1 GCA_029240775.1 Rubrobacteraceae bacterium
GCTGCGCAACCGGTACGGCCCGAGCTGCGCGAGGGCGAGACCAGCCTCCTCGGCCGCCTGTAACTCCTCTTCGCTCCACCCGCCTTCGGGACCCACGAAGAGGCTCGCAGGAGCGCTGACGACGGCCTCCAACGGCGCGAGATCCGGCTCGTTGTGCAACAACACGCCCTCTCCCCCCGCCTCTAGCACAGCCTCGGAGAAGCTCACGGGTTGCGCAACATCCGGCACGACCATACGCAGGGACTGGCGCGCCGCAGCCTTGGCCACCCGCCGCCAGCGCCCGACCTTCGCATCACCCGGCCTCACGAGACCGCGCTCGGTCAGGAGCGGCACTATCTTCGTCGCCCCGACCTCGGTAGCCTTCTCGACGACGAGATCCATGCGCCCGCCTTTGGGTACGGCCTGGTACAGGGAGAGCCCGACCTCCTCATACCCCTCGAGTACCTCCAGGACCCTCGCCTCGTCCCCCGCGCCCAGCTCGGCAAAGAACAGGCGCCCGTCGGCATCTACGACCTCGAGGGCGTCCCCGTTGCGACCACGCAGGACCTTCAGCACGTGGCGGGCCTCGCCCTCCGGCAACCTCACCGAATCACCTGGCCCCAGCGTGAGGTCTACGAAGATGCGCGTTATCGGCGTGCGCGTGATCTCCCCCTACCTGAAGACTCCCCTGAGGCGGTCGAAAAAGGAGCCCCCGCTGCCATTGTAGGTCTCCTCCCCACTCACGGCCTCGAAGCGCTCGAGTAGCTCGCGCTGCTCGCCCGTGAGCCGCGTGGGCACCATGACGTCCACCACCACCTTGAGATCCCCCCTTCCCCGGCCCCTTATACGCGGCATCCCCTCTCCTTTGAGCCTGAGCGTCGTCCCCGGCTGGGTCCCCGGCGCTATCCTGACCGGGGCTGTCTCTTCGAGCGTCGGCACCTCGGCCTCCGTCCCGAGCGCCGCTTCGACGAAACTGACCCTCATCCGGTGCACGAGGTCCTCCCCGTCGCGCATGAGCTCGGGGTCTTCCTGGACCCGCACGGTCACGTACAGGTCCCCGGGCGGAGCCCCCGGCTCCCCGGCGTGCCCCGCACCAGGCACCCGGAGCCGCATGCCGTCCTCGATGCCGGGCGGAACGCGTAGCCTCCGCTCCTCGACCTCCAAGACCCTGCCGCTCCCCCGGCAGTTCTCACACGTAACCTCGACGACCCTGCCACGGCCGCCGCACGTCGAGCACGTCTGCGTGCTCACCATCTGGCCGAGGAAGCTCTCCCTTACCGTCCGGACGGCACCGGCGCCCCCGCAGGTACGGCAGGTATGGGACTCTGTGCCGCCAACGCCGTCGCAGACCGAACAGTTCTTTACGGCCTGCACCATTACCTGCCGGTCTACCCCGAACGCCGCCTCGCGCAGGGCGACCTCGACCTCCACCTCGATGTCGGCGCCGCGACTCGGTCCCCTCGAGGCCGTTGGGCCGAAGAAGGAACCACCGAAGCCACGGTCGCCGAAGAAAGCCTCGAAGATGTCCTGGAAGCCGCCGAACGGGTCTCCGCCAGGGTAGCCGCCAGCAGCGCCGCGGGGTACCTGGTGGCCGTAGGTGTCGTATGCGCGGCGGGACTCCGGGTTGGAGAGGACCTCGTAGGCCTCCGTGAGCTCCTTGAAGCGCTCCTCGGCGTCGGGATCGTGGTGGTTGACGTCCGGGTGGTGGTCGCGGGCGAGACGGCGGTAGGCCTTCTTGATCTCCGCCTCCGACGCCCCTCGCGACACGCCCAGTATCTCGTAGTAGTCGCGCCTAGTAGCCACGTCTAAAACCCGGCGCTGAGGCGGAGGGTCAGGGCGTCCGCCGCAGAGCGGACCGTCGAGATGGCGGCGTCGTAGTCCATGCGCCTGGGTCCTATCAGGCTGACGACACCGAAGGGCCTCTCGTGGTGGCTGTATGCCGCGGCGACGAGGCTCGTTCCCACCAGGTTGTAGAGCGCGTTTTCCGCCCCGATCGACACGACGACGCCGGAGTCGGCGAGCGCCGAGCGCCTCAGGGCGTCGCTCATGAGGCTCATGAGCCAGCGCCTACGCTCGAAGATCTCCACGACCGCGGCGAGGTTGCCAGGGTCGAGGTCGTCGAGGCGCGCGAGCAGGGCCGAGGCCCCACGCACGAACACGCCGCGGTCGGTGGCCCGCCCTAGCACCTCGATGGCCTCGAGAACGGCCCCGACGACGAGCGGGTCGTGATCCGAGAGCGCATTGCGGGCTGCGGTGCCCCGCTCTCCATCGTGACGACGAGCAATAGCGCACCGTCGGCCAGCGGCAGGTAGTCAACCCGCGAGAGCGAGTCGCCGAGGGCGCTCGGGCCGGCTACGACGGCCAGGAGGCGCGTGACCTCGCTCATCCCCTGCGAGACGCCGCGCAGCAGCTCGTCCAGGTTGCCGTACCCTTCCGGCGCCTCGAAACGAGTCTCCTCCCGGGAATCCCCAGTCATCAGGGCGTCCACGTAGTAGCGGTAGCCCGCGTCGGTAGGGACGCGGCCGGCGGAGGTGTGAGGGTGGGTGAGCAGGCCCCTCGACTCCAGGTCGGCGAGGTCGGCACGGATCGTGGAGCTGCTCGCGTCCACGGCGTCGGTGAGGGCGTGACTGCCTACCGGAGCGCCGGTCGAGATGTAGAGCTCCAGCGTCTTGAGGAGTATCTCGCGCTGCCTGTCGGAGATCTCGGGATGCCTCATAACGTGAGAAATTTTAACACGGGCGCGGGTTGGTCCCACCCGGGAGTGAGGCGCGGACGCTCCAGCGATTCGCTAAAATCGGCGCCCCGCCAAGGATAGGGTTTTGAGGCTGTTAGGTTCTTTGGGGTGCATTGTGGAGCCGAGATCTATCAACCGACCGAGACCTCATAGCCTTCCTCTGGCCCCGGCTCGCCTCGCGGACCGTGCTATATACGCAAAGCGGCGAGAAAGGCTTCCTGCGGGATCTCCACGCTACCCACCTGCTTCATCCGGCGCTTGCCCGCCTTCTGCTTCTCGAGCAGCTTCCGCTTTCTGGTGATGTCGCCGCCGTAGCACTTGGCGGTCACGTCCTTGCGGTAGGCGCGCACGGTCTCGCGCGCGATGATCCTGCGCCCCATCGCGGCCTGCAAAGGCACCTCGAACTGCTGGCGCGGGATGAGCTCCTTGAGCTTCTCTACGAGCGCCCGCCCGCGCGGGTACGCCTTGTCGCGGTGCACGATGACCGAGAGCGCATCCACCGGCTCCCCGGAGACCAGAACCTCGACCTTGACCAGGTCCGCAGCCTCGTAGGCTACGAGCTCGTAGTCGTAGGAGGCGTAGCCCCTAGTGCGGCTCTTCAGGGCATCGAAGAAGTCAGTTATGACCTCCGCGAGCGGCAAGTCGTAGGTGAGCTGCACGCGGCGGGTAGAGATGTACTCCATCCCGACGGAGGTGCCGCGCTTCTCGTGGCAGAGGCTCATCACGGCGCCCACAAACTCCCTGGGGGCGATGATCGTCGCCCGCACCACGGGCTCCCGGATCTCCTCGAACGACTCGGGCAGGTCGCTGGGGTTGGTGATCTCCAGGGTCTCGCCGTCCACCACGACCTCGTACTTCACGCTGGGCGAGGAGGCTATGAGGTCGAGGTCGAACTCGCGCTCGAGTCTCTCCTGCACGATCTCCATGTGCAGCAGACCCAGAAAACCGCAGCGGAAGCCGAAGCCCATGCGCGAGTTCTCAGGCTCGAAGAAGAGCGAGGCGTCGTTGAGCTGCAGCTTGGAGAGGGCATCACGCAAGCGCTCGAAGTCGTCGCCCTCCGTCGGGTAGAGGCCGGAGAAGACCGTAGGCAGCGCCTGCGCGTAGCCGGGCAGGGGCTCGGATGCGGGGTTCTCCACCCTCGTCACGGTGTCGCCGACGCGCAGGGCCTCTATGTCCTTGAGGCCGGCGATCACGTACCCCACCTCACCGGCGGCGAGAGCGGGTAACGCCGTGGGCTTCGGCGAGTAGCAGCCGACCTCGAGGAGCTCGAACTGCTCCTCGCTGCCCATCGCGCGCACTCTATCGCCCTTCTTCAGGCTCCCGTCAACGAGGCGCGTCAGGGAGACTACACCGCGGTAGGGGTCGTAGTGGGAGTCGAAGATCAGGGCTCGCGTCTCCTCCTGCGTCGTTGTCGGGGGCGGGACGCGGTCCACGATGGCATCGAGCACCTCCTCCACGCCCTCGCCAGTCTTGGCGGAGATCTTCAGTAGCTCATCCTCGTCCACCCCGAGGAGCTCGACGATCTCCTCGGTAACGGCCGGCACGTCTGCTACGGGGAGGTCTATCTTGTTGAGGACCGGGATGATCTCCAGGTCGTGCTCCATCGCCAGGTACAGGTTCGCGAGCGTCTGCGCCTGGATGCCCTGGCTGGCGTCCACGATCAGGAGTGCGCCCTCGCAGGCAGCTATGGCTCGCGAGACCTCGTAAGCGAAGTCCACGTGGCCAGGAGTGTCTATGAGGTTGAGCGTCCACTCGTCGTCGCCTCTGTTGTAGCGCAGGCGCACGGCCTGGGCCTTTATCGTGATCCCACGCTCTCGCTCGAGCTCCATGGTGTCCAGGATCTGGGCGACCCGCTCCCGCTCGGGTACGGCGTCCGTGAAGTCGAGAAGCCGGTCGGCGAGAGTGCTCTTGCCGTGATCAATGTGCGCGATTATGCAGAAATTGCGCGTACGCTCGATGTTTTCCACCCGCAGAGTTTACCATTTGCTCTACCTGTGTTACATTCTCCGGGTCAGAGAAGTATCAAAGCAAGAGGAGCGTGAGCGTGCCCGCACCATCCAAGCGCGACAAGCAGAGCCTGAAGCGGTTCGAGCAGAACCGCGGCGTCGAGTCCCGACTGAAGAACCTCTCCAAGGGGTTCTTCAGGGCGCTCGAGGCCGGCGACAGGGAGAGGGCCCGCCAGCTCAGGGACGAGTCGCAGAGGACCTACGACAAGGCCGCCACGAAGGGCGTCATCCACCCCAACAAGGCGGCCCGCAAGGTGAGCCGGCTCGACAAGGCGCTGGCCTCCAGCGAGTAACCCCACGGGCGGCCTCAGCCGCTTCTGAGCGCCCATTCGGCAGCCCTGAGCCGCTCGCTACCGCCGCCTTCCGTGGACGCGAGCGGTATCAGGCCCAGGGTGCGCGAGATCCTGCGCGCAGCCAGCCCCACTACCGCGGTGAAGGTGGGGTAGGCGAGCTCGAGGTCGTCGGCGAGCTGCTCGACGCACATCCCAGCGCGCATGGCGGTAGCGGCGATCTGGACGACCTCTACGGCCTGCTCGCCTACGATGTGCGCCCCGAGGACGCACTGCGTCGCCCGCGAGACGATGAGCTTGCACGAGCCGACTTGATGTCCGTCTATGATCCCCCGGTCGAGGTCTGCGTAGGGCACCACGGCAACGGCGCAGTCTTGCTTGCGGCGGGCCTCTACCTCGGTGATACCCACGCTTCCGTACTCGGGGTCAGTGAAGCCGCCGTGCGGCACGACCGCGTGGCGCAGAGCCCTGCGACCGCCGAGCACCGCGTTCTCGGCAGCGATCTCCGCCTCGTGGGTGGCGCTCTGCACGAGCATCATCCGGCTCGTAAGGTCCCCCGCGGCGAAGACGTGCGGCGAGCTGGCAGCCCGTAGCTGCCGCGCCGATGACAGCGACGGATCGGGGCAGCTCCCCCATCGTCCACACGTCGCTGGGGGTTAGGGCGAGCTCGCCTCCCGGCAGGTCCAGCCGACGAGCGCGTCCGCCGGCGCACAGGACAAACTTCTCAGGCTCCAGGCGCCGCCCGTCCCTCAGAGCCAGAGAGTGCTCGCCGGCGAAGCGTGCGGCGCCGATCCCCTCGAAGACAAGCACCCCCGCCTCTTCCAGCCGCTCCATGAGACGTTTCTTCTCGTGTACCTCCTCAACGAGGGTGCGTGCTCGCTCGAGAACCTTCGGAAAATCTACCTCCAGCTGCCCGCCCACGAGGTCGTGTCGTAGTCGGCGAACTGCCTGGAGTCGCGCACGAGCCGCGCTGCGTGGGCGAGCACGCGGGTCGGGACGCAGCCGTCGTTAGTACAGGTGCCCGCCCAGCCGCCCGCGCTCGACGAGCGCTACTTCGGCCCCAAGCTCCCTTGCGCGCAACGCAGCCGTCACGCCCGCCAGTCCGCCGCCCACCACGACAACCTCGTACAACGCCCCTCCCTTTCGATGCGCTAGCCGGAGAGCTTCAAGACTGCGAGCTCGACCTGCAGCTCGTCACCGAGGTCGCTCCCCCCCTTCAGACCGCGCTCCAGGTCCAGCACCAGGGCGAGCGCTCGCTCCAGATCCTCGTCGCTCAGAGTGCGCGCCTGCTCCTCCAGCTTACTGGCGACGAACGGCGGGACCTTCAGCTCTCTCGCCGCTTCCCCCTGTGAGGCACCGCGGGCGAAGAGCGCCCTGGCGCGTGCGACGAGGCGAAACTGGCGGCGTATCATATACGTCACCCGCAGCGGCGGCTCACCGGTCGAGATCAGGTCCTCCAGGAGCCGGAGCGCGCCCCCCTGATCTCCGGCAGCCAGAGAGTCCACGAAGGTGAAGATGTTGGACTGCATGTCAGGAGAGCACAGGACATCAACATCTTCCCCCGTGGCCGGCCTGTCGGCGACGTAGAGCGCCAGCTTCTCCGTCTCGTTCGCGAGGCGCTGCTTGTCTCCGGAGCAGCGTGAGATCAAGCCCTGAGCGACCTCCTCCGGGAGATCCAGGCCCACCCCCTTTGCGTGGCCGACGAGCCACCTGACGAGCGCTTTGCCCGTAGGCTGCTCGAAGGTGTGGACCTCCCCGGTCCTGTTCGCCGCAGCCATCAGCCTCTCGCGCGCGCCGAGCTTCTTGCCAAGCAGCGCAAGGTCCGCCTCCGGCGCTGGGTCGTCGAGGTAAGCGACTATCACGGCCTTCTGGGCGGCGTTCCAGGCGTCAAGGTTCTTCACGACGACGAACGGCCCCTCCCCGAAGAGCGAGTACGAGTTGCAGGCGGAGACGACCGATTCGGGAGACGTTTCTGAGGCGTCGAAGGACTCGGCGGCGCGGCCCCGGCGCAGCTTCTCCACCCCGCGGGCCTTGCGCTCCTCGTCGTCTCCCAGAAGCAGGTAAACGGCCACGAATGTTATTGTAAACGTCCCCGGCATCGAATAAATCAGGGGATCATATACCGAGTGGACCGAGAGTCCCGTTGTTGCCGGCAAGGTCTCCCCTGCTAGAGGCCTCCGGCTCCGGCCAGGACGAGCCACAAGACCGACCAGAGAACGAGGACCGCTGCCCACATGGGCGCCTGCTTCCCGGAGAGGGCGGCGGGCACGCATCCCACGTAGAAGAGCGCGACCAGTAGCGGGGTGACCCCCGGCGTGGTCGTCGCGGCGAACGGGACGGCGGAGGCC
>JARDZQ010000168.1 GCA_029240775.1 Rubrobacteraceae bacterium
ACCTCGTAGTTGTTGGCATGACGAACCAACGAGGGCTCATCGCCCTCCCTCCAAGGTCGAAGCACGCAGCAACCGCAGTCGAGTCTCATGCTCTAATCTCGGCGGTACCCGTCATAGTAATTTGCTCGGCACCGAATAGGCTTTCACGACTTCATGATGCCCGATGGTTCGTTTCCACTGCAAGGCGCTGTAGGGGTGTTTGGCGAGACGGGTTGCCGACACGCCGACCCTCAAAGGTTCAAGAACCTCAAAGCCTTAAATAAATCCTTGCTCTGCGGAAGGCGCCCCCTCTTCGCAATTCGCTTTAGAGCCGCTCGTCTACCCCAGGCGCGAGCCCGGGGTCGGTGACGGCTCCTTCGGACGCCGAAGAGACGAGAGCCGCGTACTTCGCCATTACCCCGGTGGAGTAGCGCGGCTCGGGCTCCCTCCACTCCTGCAGGCGGGCCTCCAGCTCCTCTGACGGAAGATCTACGGAGAGGGTCCTGTTCTCCACGTCGAAGGTAACGGTATCGCCGTCGCGCAGGGCGGCGATGGGGCCGCCATGGGCGGCCTCGGGGGCGACGTGGCCGGCCATCAAGCCGCGGGTCGCGCCGGAGAAGCGGCCGTCCGTCAGGAGCGCCACCGTCTCGCCGAGCTCCTGTCCGACGAGGGCGGCCGTAACCCCGAGCATCTCGCGCATCCCGGGTCCGCCGCGGGGCCCTTCGTAGCGGATCACGACGACGTCGCCCGCGACGATCCGGCCTGCCTGGACGGCCTCCATCGCCTCTTCTTCGGAATCGAAGACGCGGGCCGGGCCCGTGTGGTGCAGGCGGGTGTAGCCTGCGACCTTCACGACGCAGCCCTCGGGGGCGAGGTTGCCTTTCAGGATGACCAGGCCGCCCGAGGCGCGCAGCGGCCTGTCTGCGGGGGAGATCACATCCTGCCCCTCGTCCTCCTCGGCGTTCTCGACCTCTTGGGCGATGGTCCGGCCGCTCATGGTCTGCTGGCTGCCGTCTATGAGGCTTGCTTCGAGGAGCCGGCGGCCGAGCAGCGGGGCGCCGCCGGCGCGGTCCATATCTACGGCGACGTAGCGGCCTCCGGGTTTCAGGTCGGCGATGATCGGGGTGCGGGAGCTCACCCGGTCGAAGTCGTCTATGTCGAGGGGTATGCTGGCCTCACGGGCGAGCGCGAGGAGGTGCAACACGGCGTTCGTCGAGCCGCCGGTCGCCGCGACGGCGGCGATGGCGTTCTCGAAGGAGGCGCGGGTCACGACCTCTGTGGGCTTAAGGCCGCGGTCCAGGAGCTGCATCACCAGGTGGCCCGCGTCTGCGGCGACGGCGTCCTTGCGTGGGTCGTTCGCGGGCGGGTCCGCGGATCCCATCGGGGAGAGGCCGAGGAACTGGAGGGCGAGCGCCATCGTGTTCGCCGTGTACTGGCCGCCGCAGGCGCCCGCGCCGGGGCAGGCGTGATCCTCAATGTCCTTGAAGTCCTCTTCGCTCATCTTGCCCACGGCGCGGGCGCCGATGGCCTCGTAGACGTCCTGGATGGTAACGTCGCGGTTGTGGAAGCGGCCAGGGGCTATCGAGCCGCCGTAGACGACGACGCCGGGGACGTTCAGCCTCAGGAGCGCCATCGCGCCAGCTGGGATCGTCTTGTCGCAGCCGACGATGCACACCAGGGCGTCGAACATGTGGCCGCGCCCGACGAGCTCTATGGAGTCGGCGATCACCTCCCGGCTTATGAGGGAGGTCTTCATCCCCTCGGTCCCCATCGTGACGCCGTCGGAGATGGAGACGGTGTTGAGCTCCATCGGGGTGCCACCTGCTTCGCGTACACCCTCCTTGACGCGCTCGGCAAGGCGCCGCTGGTTGAAGTTGCAGGGCATCGTCTCGATCCAGGTGTGCGCGACGCCGACTATGGGCCTGGCGAGGTCGTCGTCGTCGAAGCCGATGGCCTTGAGCATGGCCCGGGCGCCTGCTCTGTCCCGCCCCTCGAGGATGGCGCGGCTTTTGTGTCGGGTGTCGGTCTGCATGGCTCATCTCCGTCCTAGCGGCTCCCGTGCAACGCCGTCTGAGTATAGAGAGCGATGCCCCGGTGCGCCAGCAAAGGGGAGTCGGTTTAGAATGGCCGGGTGAAGGGCTCGGGATTCGACCTGCGCGTGCCGGCGGCGATCGTGATCACCACCATCTTCTGGGCGTCGTCGTACGCGAGCATCCGGGTCGGGCTGCAGGAGTACGGGCCGGGCCAGGTGGCGCTCTTCCGTCTGGGCGCGGCGTCCGCTGTGCTGGTCGGCTACGCTGCCCTTACGCGGATGCGGATGCCGGATCCCCGCGACCTCCCGGCCATCGCCGGGCTGGGGATTCTCGCCTTTGCCTTCTACCACGCGGCGCTCAACTACGGCGAGTTGACCGTTGCCTCCGGCCCGGCGGGCGTGCTCATCGCGACCGCCCCCGTCATCACCGCGCTCCTCGCGGTTCTCTTTTTGGGGGAGAGGCTCAGACCCCTCGGGTGGGTCGGCATGGGCCTTAGCTTCGCCGGGGCGGCCGTGATCTCGCTCGACGAAGGCAGCGGGATATCTCTGGACCGCGGGGCAATCTTTATCCTGCTCTCCGCTGTATGCGTCAGCGCCTACTTCGTGCTCCAGAAGCCCTACCTGCGCAAGTACGGGGCTCTGGCATTCACCACCTACGCGATCTGGGCTGGCACGCTCTTCAGTCTGGTCTTCCTCCCCGGGCTCCTCGCGCAGGCTGGTGAGGCGGCAGCCGGGACGACGCTCACGCTGGTCTATCTCGGCGTCTTCCCGACGGCGGTGGGATACGTCACCTACGCTTACGCCTTCTCCCGCCTGCCCGCCGCGCGGGCGGCGAGCTTCCTCTACGTCATCCCTGTGCTGGCCTACCTCATCGCGTGGATCTGGCTCGGCGAGGTGCCGACCCTACTCTCCGTCGTGGGCGGCCTCGTGACGCTCGCTGGGGTCTTGCTCGTCAACGTGGCAGGGCGTCGGGGTTAGAATCAGGGGGACCGTAAGTCCGGACAGAGGTGAGAGACATGGAGACCGAGAGGCACACCCAGCACGTCATAAGCCCCGGGGCCAGCATCGGGCACGTCCACCTCAAGGTGGCGAATATCGAGCGGGCGCTGTGGTTCTACAGGGACATCCTGGGGTTCGAGATCACACAGTGGTACGGCGAAGACGCGGTGTTCCTCTCCGCCGGCGGCTACCATCACCACATCGGCCTGAACACCTGGATGAGCAAGAACGCATCCCCGGCAGCGAGGAATGCTGCCGGGCTCTTCCACCTCGCTATCCTCTACCCGTCGAGGAGAGACCTCGCGCAGGCCCTGCGCTGGCTGCTCGACGCCGGCTACCCCATAGACGGCGCCTCCGACCACGGCGTCTCCGAGGCGCTCTACCTGCGCGACCCAGACGACAACGGCGTGGAGCTTGCAGCGGACCGGCCGGAGTATCAATGGCCGCGCGACGCGGAAGGCAAGCTCGCGATGGTCACTCGCCCGCTAGACGTGGATGGTCTGCTCGCGGAGCTCGACAGCTAGGGTTTCACTCCCGCACGCAACCCCGACCTCCGCGGTGGTTGCGTGTTTGTTCACCTAGGATAATGCGCCTGTGAGCGAGCCTGTGCGGGGACGGTCATCTCGGGGGCTGGCCCTCTCCGGGGCCACGGCGGTCCTGCTCTACCTGGGGCTCTTCAAGCTCCTGCTGCACCTCTTTACCGCGGACAACTATGGCTACTTCAGGGACGAGCTCTACTACGTCACCGCGGGCGAGCGCCTCGACTTCGGCTACGTGGACTTCCCGCCGCTGGTAGCACTCGTCGCAGCTCTCACCCGCGCTCTCTTCGGGGACTCGCTCCTCGCGCTGCACCTCTTCCCCGCGCTGGCCGGCGCCGCCGTGGTCGTTCTGGCGGGCCTCATCGCCCGTGAGCTGGGCGGCGGCAGGTTCGCGCAGGGGCTCGCTGCGCTGGCGACCCTCATACCCCCGACCCTCCTCGTCTTCGGGACCTGGCTCTCGATGGACGCATTCGACCAGCTCTTCTGGGTACTCGGGACCTACATCCTGGTCGTCATCCTGAAGCGGGATCAACCCCGGCTCTGGCTCGTGTTCGGTCTCGTCGCCGGTCTTGGGCTCCTGACCAAGCTCACCATGCTCTACTTCGGCCTCGCCGTCTTCGTCTCTGTGTTGCTCACGCGCACGAGGAGGCACCTGCTCACCGTGTGGCCGTGGCTTGGGGGCGCCATCGCCTCTCTCTTCCTGCTCCCTTACGTCTTCTGGCAGATCTCGCACGGCTGGCCCACGCTGGAGTTCTGGTCGAACTACGGGGAGAAGATAGACGAAGCGTCGCCGCTCGAGTTCCTGGTGGAGCAGATCGTGACGATGCAGCCGCCGACGCTGCCGCTCTGGCTGGCTGGGCTACTCTATTACCTGTTTTCGAGGGATGGTCGTCCCTATCGCACCTTGGGTTGGATCTACGTCATCCTCTTCGTCGTGTTCATGATCCAGAACGCCCGCTTCTACTTTCTCGCCCCGGCGTACCCTATGCTTTTTGCGGCGGGCGCGGTGGTATTCGAGCGCTTCCTCGCGCGACGCGGCTGGAACTGGCCGAAGCCCGCCTACGTGGCCGTGCTCGCCATCTCGGGGATAGTAGTCGCCCCGATCACGGTCCTGCCTGTGCTTCCGGTAGAGACGCTTGCCAGGGTTACGGGTGCAGCCGGTGGGGACGCCGGGGTGCAGGTCGAGACCCGAGAGGTGGGTCAGCTCCCCCAGAACTTCGCCGACAGGTTCGGCTGGGAGAACATGGTCGCGACGATTGCCGGCGTCTACGAGGGACTACCGCCGGGGGAGAGAGAAAGTGCCTGCATCCTCACCGGCAACTACGGGGAGGCGGGGGCCGTTGACTTCTTCGGACCTGAGTATGGGCTCCCGGGGGCTATAAGCGGCCACAACAGCTACTTTATCTGGGGGCCGCGTGGTTGTAGCGGCGAGGTCGTCATAAGCGTCGGGGTTCCCTCCGAGACCTTACGAGGGGTCTTTGGTGAGGTCCGGCAGGTCGATACGGTCAGGTGCAGGTACTGCATGCCTGACGAGGACAACCTTCCCGTCTACGTGTGCCGGGAGCCGAAGTTGTCCTTCGAGGAAGCCTGGCCGCGCT
This sequence comes from Rubrobacteraceae bacterium, assembly GCA_029240775.1. GTDB lineage: Bacteria > Actinomycetota > Rubrobacteria > Rubrobacterales > Rubrobacteraceae > JALYGY01. The sequence goes on from JARDZQ010000168.1 coordinate 5,148, forward strand.
TCGAGCACTACGACTAGGCTCCGTCGCA
>JARDZQ010000169.1 GCA_029240775.1 Rubrobacteraceae bacterium
GTGCGGAGGTTGGATCTGGGGGATGGCCCGCGCTACGAGCTCGCGGAGGACCATCATCACCACCTGATCTGCGAGTCTTGCGGGGACATCTCCGAGTTCGAGGAGTGTCCTCTGGACCTCGGACGGCTCGAGGTCACGGACTTCGAGGTCAGCGCTCACAGCCTGGAGATCTACGGGCGATGTGCGGGGTGCAGATAGGGTGAGCGCTATGATCATGGCTGGGCTGGCAGCGGCGGGCTTCGCGGGGGCGAGCCTTCTGGCGCTGCTCGGGGGCGAGCTCGGGGTAAGAGGCCGCGCTTACTCAGCGGCTATCGCCTCCGGGATCTTGCTCGCTCTCGCGTTCGCGGATCTCTTCCCCGAGGGGTTGGAGATGGCCGGGGGGCTTGCGATCTTCGGCTTTGTCGGGGGCTTCATACTGCTGTTTTTGACCGAGGCGTTTACCCTCGCCCACACACACCACTCGCCCGAGGAACACGTCGGCAAGCACCCGCTCGGCCCGTTCGTCGTGGGGCTCGCGATACATAACCTGGCCGACGGTTTCGTGCTAGGCGTCGGCGCGAAGGCTGCAGCGGTCACCTCCTGGCTCGTTGGCCTGGGCGTCCTCGTTCACCAGGTGCCGGTCGGTGTCTCGCTCGCCGCGATCCTGCTGGCCGCGCGGGCGGACAGGCCGCAGGTGGTCGGCACGACGGTCTCGCTGGGTCTCGCGATCCCGCTAGCTGCGGTCCTGACCGTGATGCTGCCAGCGCCGACCGACGCGGCGATCGGCCTCCTGATCGGCCTGGCCGGGGGCGTGCTGGCTTACGTGGGGGCTGCGCACCTGCTGCCCGAGGCCCAGGCCGAGCGACCGAGCAGGATCACGGCCGTTCTCTTCGCCGCTACGCTCGTGGTGACTACCATGGCCCTCATGACCGTTCTCGGAGGTTAAGGGACGGCTCAGGCTATGATCAAGAACCATGCGGCCAGGAGCAGTATCTCCGCGCCCAGTACCAGGGCTATGGGGGAGATAGCTCGCAGCTTCTTGCGCGAGTAGATCGAGGGCGCGACCAGCCAGCCGAAGGCGAACCCGCCCGCGAGCCCACCCAGGTGCGCGGTATTGCTTATGTTCGGGACCGAGAACCCGATGTAGAGGTTCAGGGCCAGCAGGATCAGGAGCTGGCGGATCAGGGGGTTCTGCCAGGAGAAGGTGCCGCGCCGCAGCGCGTACCCGAGGACCCCGCCGAGCAGCCCGAAGATCGCGCCTGAGGCGCCAACCGCCGGGACGTTGAAGCCCCCGAAGTACAGGTAGGCGAGCCCGCCTGAGAGGCCGCTAAGCAGGTAGAGCGCGAGGAAGCGGCCCCGGCCGAACGCTACTTCAATGAACGAGCCCAGGAAGTACAGCGAGAGCATGTTCAAGCCCAGGTGGACGGCCCCGGAGTGCAGGAACATGCTGGAGAGCAGGCGCCACCACTCTCCCTGGGCGACGAGCGCCGGGATCAGGGCGCCCTCGTCGACCACCTGACCCGGCTGTACTACGAGCCCGACGTTCCAGGGTACGCCGTAGGAGGCGCCCAGGGCGGCGACGGCCACGTAGACGAGGACGCAGGCGGAGATCAGGCCGAACGTAACGGGGAGGCGCGGGGAGTTGGAGCGCTGGATCAGGAGCGCTTTATCTCCCTGACGGCGTCTCCGACCTGCACCTTGGAGAGGTCCTCGAGCGGACCGCCGAACATGGACTCCAGGTCCGGGTCGTCGCCGGAGGTGGTACCGAAGCCCTGGATGCGCACGTCCTCGCCGAACATCTGGCCGAAGATGCGCTGCAAATTCTCCTGCATCTCGCCGATGTTCACGGCTCCAAAGGGCGTCCTGGTGTTCTGCAGGCGCGCGACGGCGAGCCTCTCCTTCACCTCGGTGACCTCGGCGTGAGCCTTCACATCCTCTACGGTGCCCAGAGTTTCGCCTGTGTCCGGGTCCCAGACCACCTCGCCCTCGGGGGCGAAGACCTCGAAGAGCATCCCCGGCCGCACGCCCTCGTTTCGCCCGCGGTTGATCACGATCTCGTTGTTGCCGAGTATCTTGGCTACCTTGCCTTCGACCGCCATGCGGTGAACTCCTTCTAGAGCTTCCGAAATCCGAAAGATTATATCTCTCACAACACAAACGGCGGACAGCGGCTAGAATCTCCGCCATGCCCGAGAGGACGAACAGGATCGGACGCCACCTCCGCACCTCCGGAGGCCTCGGCAAGACTCTCGAATCCGCCAGGGAGCTAGGCTGCGAGACGGCTCAGATCTTCGTCTCCAACCCTCAGGGCTGGGCCGTGCCTGCGCCGCGTGCGGACGCCGAAGTATTCGTCGAAGGCAGCCACGAGCTCGGACTTCTCCCCGTCATCGCCCACGCGAAGTACCTGGTCAACCTCTCCTCCCCACACTCTGATCTGCGCGAGCGCTCGATAGAGGCCCTCGCGCGCGAGCTGGTCACCGCCGGAGCGCTTGGCGTGGATCTCGTCGTCGTTCACTCGGGTAGCCACGGCGGAGACGGGGAAGAGAAGGGGATGGACCGGCTGGTGGAGGGCCTGGAGCGGGCGAGGGAGCTCGCCGGCGGCTTCGCCGGTTCATCGGGGCAAGTGGCGGAGCCTATCGTAGAGAACTCGGTCGGCGCGGGGACGCAGCTGTGCTCGACGTTCGACGCTTTAGGCGACGTCGTCAGGCGAGCCGGCATGCGGGTGTGCGTGGACACGGCCCACACCTTCGTCGCGGGCTACGATCTATCGACGCCAGACGCAGCCCGGCTGGTCGCAGCGGAGCTCCGGGCCACGGTCGGGCAGGAGATCGCCTTGCTGCACCTCAACGACGCGAGGAACGAGCTGGGCAGCCACCGCGACGGGCACAGCAAGATAGGGGAGGGGCAGGTGCCGGTGGAGTGCTGGCCCGAGCTATTCGCCGGTCTGCCGGGGGTTCCGGTGGTCATGGAGACGCCATACGACGGCTCGGATTCCGACGCTGAAGAGGTGCGGCTAGTCAAGGAGCTGGCCGGTGGGTTGCTTGTTTCGCCGGGAGGGGTATAGAATTTCCCCATGACCACAGTCGAGATACCTCCGGCGAAACAGAAGGGCGATCTCCTCTCGGCCATCGGCGACACTCTACGGGCCGAACGGACCGAGAAGGGGCTTACGCTGAAGCAAGTGGCCGAAGAGGCCCACGTCTCCGTCTCTTACCTGGCGGAGATAGAGCGAGGAGAGAAGGATCCTTCCTCCAGGGTCCTCGAGAGCATCGCCAGGGGACTGGACGTGGAACTGAGCGAACTCCTCATTCGCATCGCGACCGCCCTCGAGCCCGCCGAGGTCGTCCCGGTCGCCAACTCGCTGGCAGCGTAAGGGCGCTTCGCGAACCGCCCTTACGCTATGCGGGCAGGAATTTCAGCACCGTCCGGTTGAACTCGCCTGGCATCTCCATGTTTGGCAGGTGGGCCGTCCCGTCCATGAGAATTCTTTGTGCGTGCGGGATGCTGTGCGCCAGCAGTTCGGAGCGCGCGACGATCTCAGGCCGGTCCAGCGCGCCGACGACAACGAGGGTGGGGGCTCGTATCTCGCCCAGCCTCTCTGCGGCGGGAGGGTTCGGGGGACGTTCCTCGCCCAGCCCGGACGCCTCGCTCTGGAGGGCGATCAGGTTCATCTCCCGGACGAGGTCCCGCACCGCCGGGTCCACGGCACCGGGGTCCCGATAGGGGCCGTCGACCCAGATCCGGACCTCGAGCTCGGAGACGCGCTCGAGTTCGTCGGCGGCGACTAGCTCCTCCCACTCCTCCGGAGGTGTCTCGTCCGACTCGACCCCGCTTACCGCTGACCCGACCAGCACGAGGACGCGGGCGCGCTCGGGGTTAGACAGGGCGAAGTCGATAACGGCTCCCCCGCCCATCGAGCAGCCGACGAAGCTCGCGCGTTCGATGCCGAGATGGTCGAGCAGACCGCGCAGGTCGTCGTGGTGTGAGTAAGGACCCTCTACCAGAGCCGACCTGCCGAAACCCCTCCTGTCGTAGCGGACCACGCGGTTGCGCTCTGCGAATGCCCCGAACTGCTCATCCCACATCCTGCGGTCGGCTATCCCGGCGTGGAGGAGGACAAGCGGTTCGCCTTCGCCCAGGATCTCGTAGTAGAGCGAGGCACCGTTCACCTCCGCGAACCCGCTCTCCTGTCTTCCGTTCACCTCTGCTCCTCTACGCGAAGAAATACGCCAAGAGTATCCCGAGCGAATTGTACCCGGCGTGGGCGAGGAAGCTGGCCGTGGTGTTGATGCGCTCGCGTAGCACCCCGAGGCCGACCGAGAGCAAAAACACGTAACCGAGCAGCAGTGAGGGGCCGTACTGAACGTGCATTGAGGCGAAGAGCACGGAGGTGGCCGCGATCCCCAGCTTCGGCTGCACCGCCCCTCGAAAGAGCGTCTCCTCGCCGAGCCCGGCACCGACACCCACCAGCAGCGCGAAGAGAACCGCCTCGGCCGCGCTCAGGCCGGCGGGATTGAAGAGGCTCTCGGAGATCTCACCCACCTGCCGGTAGAGATCGGGCTGGAGCCGCGCGAAGAGCGAGTCGGCAGCGAGCGAGAGCGCGAGAGCCGCCCCGACGAAGAGAGCGACGATCCCCACTTGCCTGACGGATACAGGACCGTAACCGAGCCTGTCGAGGGTCTCGCGTGGGTTGCGCCTGACGCCGAGGCCGACGCCGAGGACCGCGACCCCCACAAAGGGTAGCTGGCTCGTGAGAACGGCGCCCGGGGAGAGCCTTCCGGCGGGGAAGATGCTCTCGACGTTCGGCAACTGGTCGAAGAGCAGGAGGCCCACCGCGTTGTTCGCGAGCACCATGACGAAGAGCCAGAGCGCCAGGAACGTAGGTGGGTCCGCCCAGAAACCGTTCCCGAGACGCCGGCCCATGATCCTGCGCAGCGGCGGCACGCACAGGCCCACGCCGGCGATCCCGGCGAGCAGCGCCGCGCCGCCCGCAGCGGCAAAGGCGAGCCGGTTCACGCCATCCTGGGGGTAACCGCTTGCCGCCATCAGCAGCAGACCGAACCCGGTCACCGTCCCGAGGGCCGCGACCAAGACCGAGAGTGCGAGGATGGCCACGGTCAAGGTAACCTCCGCCCCGCGGCTCTTGCGGGCCATCTGCGCCAGGAGCCCCAGCACGCCGACGAAGGCGACTAC
>JARDZQ010000170.1 GCA_029240775.1 Rubrobacteraceae bacterium
GCACCTTTTTCCCATTGAGGCGAAGATAGGCGACCAGACTGCCGGCTATGGCCGCCATAAGCAAGAAACCGAAGACCGGGGATAGAGACCTCTGAAGAGCCGCGTACGTGTCCAGGCTCAACCCGAAAAGTGGCGGGGCGAACGGCATCCAGGCGCCGTGGTAATCACGCAAGAGGGAGAAGACGGTAGAGTAGGAGAGCCAGCGGATGGCGATGAATATCTAGCCGTACCTGTCGATCAACAACCGGCTTTTGGGATTCTGACAAAAGGCACTGGGCCGAAACACAGACTGGTATATCGCGGCCAGTATCCCTACCTACTCTACAGCAAGGCGGCGCCAGGAAGAACCACCAAGCCCGCCGGGTGCAGCGGTTTTTAGACTAGCAGGAGTTCCTCCATCGGGACTCCGCTGACTTCGATTCACAGCACCGAGAAGACGTTCCCTTGCCCTGGCTCACGCCAAACCGTACAGCATCATGAGCATCAGGAACAAGCTGTGCTGGGCCATAGCCCATACCACCGTCTGGTCTCATTGGGTCTGCCAGCCCCAACCCATCCCGGTAGGACCATGAAAGCTACCAGGGCGACCGGCAGCGGCATCTGCACCAACATCTGCAGGTGCCAGAGCGCGAACAGAGCCGAATGCGCCGCCAGCGCAAGTAGTATCCTTCCCTTGAAGGTTGTCAGCAGCGCCGGCAGAGGGCTCCATCCGACCCATTGTCCCGCCGAAAGTATGGGTACGAGGAGGAAGGTCACCGCGACCAAAACGAAGAACCCGCCTCTCGAGATCGGCGCCGCTCGCAGGTAGCAGTCCACCGGTCTGAATCCGGCGGCGAGTAGAGCGCCAACGCCCAGCACTCCCGGGATGAAGCCCGGCAACCCGCCGAGGATACCGCCTGGATCGAGCGCGAAGTACAGTGTGTACGGGAACACACCAGCACAACGAGCCCCACGGCCACGCGCGACGAGCGCGCGAAGAACGTGGCCAGGGGGATTCTCGTCAAGGGTACGCAACCTCTTCATCATCACCTCGTTACTGGATCACTTATGAACCCTCCTTCGGAGAGACGCCCCATAACCACAAGTCCTTTATTCGCCACCGTTACCACTCGCACTGATTTGCAGCGGAGCGGCTGCGCCATGACCGACGTTGCCTATTTACCTGATCATCTTTGACCAGTCCAACGACCAGAACTTCCGAGAGGTGGCTACCCGGCCGGAGGGTCTGCGGCCGCGTCGAGATAGTCGTGGAAGAACGCGAGCGTTCGCTCCCAGGCATCGCGGGCCGCTTCGGCGTTGTAGGTGGGCAAACGGTCGTTGAAGAAGGCGTGGTGGGCGCCGGGGTAGATCTTGATGTCGTGGGGAACACCGTAGTGCGTGAGCGCTGCCTCCAACTTGACGGCGGCACGTCGCGTAAATGGGTCCTTGCTCCCGTAGCTCCCGACGATCGGGCAGGCCTCCGCTACCGCAGAGAGCGGGCGGGGGTTGTTTCCGTAGAAGGTGGATGCCGCCTTCAGATCGTCCTCGACGCAGGCGAGCATCAGGGCGTAGCTGCCGCCCATGCAAAAGCCGATCACGCCTATGCGAGCCGCGTCCACCTCTGGCCGGAGCTGGAGCCAGTCGATCGACGACCGCAGCGTGCGCAGCCCCGAATTGTCGAGCGGGCGAAGGAAGGGCTCGCCCATCACCCGCAGCATGCACAGCGCTCGATTCCCGCCGGCGAACAGGTCGACCGCCAGCGCCACGTAGCCCGCGCGGGCGAAGTGGCCGGCGATGCCGCGGATGTTCTCGTTCAGGCCGGCGGCTTCGTGGATCACGAGCACCCCCGGCGCCCGGTCCACCCCTTTGGGCTTCGCCAGGCAGCCCGGGATGGGCGCCGCGCCCGGCCGAACGATTTCGACTTCTATTATCGCGATCGAGAGATCTTCAGCCATAAGCTCATCCTCATTTCCGGGAAACTAACCACCTGAGCCGTGTGCGCCTCCGATGAGTGCGGATGCCGGGCGCTAATCTCCGGTCGCACCGCGCACGAAGAACGCGAGGGGCACGAAGCAGACGATGCCGAAGACTAGCAGCACGATGCTGGTAGCCGCGTCGAGCGACGAGGCGGTCAGGATGGCCCGGAGAGCCATGCTGGCCACGAACCCGACTGCGCTCAGGCCGTACTGGAGCAGCAACCCCGCGCCACCCACGTACCCCAGCGGCCTGCGCCGCCACAGCAGCACGCCGCCGACGATCACCGTCGGGGCCTGCAGCGCGAGGTCCACGATCCACACGTGGCGTGCTGCCGGGTCTACTGGCACATCGTCAGCGAGCGCAGTTAGGAGAGCGCCACTGGCATCCTGGCCTAGCGTCAGGAGGCCAAGCACGACGAGGATGGCGCCGATGGTCCGCGCGGGCACGACGCCTGAGAGCCGCCGCCGAACCTCCTCTCCGTCGATGCTCGCGACCAGGCCGATGATCGTGAACGCGCTCAGCGTGACGAGGGGGATGTAGAGGACGAAGAGCACGCTGAACTGCGCGCCGACGAGGTAGAGGATGTACCAGTAGAGCGCGTAGAAGAGCGTACCAGGCCACAAAAGCAGACCGACGAGCGATCCGCGGCGGGCGAGCCACATCGAGCCGAGCAGGAGAGGCACTCCCATGACGAGGTTGAAGATATCCTGGCCCAGCAACCCGGGCAGGAGCAGCCCAGCCTCGGCTTCGGTCACGCCGAGGGCGAGCTCCGGGTCGGCCCCGTAGAGCCGCCCGACGGAGCCGAGCACCAGGCCCGCCACGGAGACCACGGCCATGAGAGCGGCGACGACGAGCGATGCTGCGTACGCGAGCGTGAGGTCGCGTTTGATAGGTAGTGGGCTCATGGGGACCCCCTTTCGCGATCTGCCACCTTGTTCATGTCAACCACTCATCGAACGTGCCTGACATGGGCTGTGGTTTCTCATTGACCGCCCCCGCTAGGTCCGCCCGACTATCAGCCCCAGCACCACCATCACCAGTCCGAGAGCGAAGTAGAAGACCTCGATCCACGTCCAAGCGGAGGGCTGGTTAAAGAGCAGAACCCCGCCGACGATACAGCCCATCATCCCCACACCGGCCACCGTCGAGGCCAGCGCGCCGACTCCCGGGCTTAGCAGCGTGGCAGCAGCGGCGACGGCAGCGCTTCCGCTCACCACAACGACCAGGATCAGACCGGGGATCACGTAGCTGCCAAACGGCGTTCCCGGCAGCATCTCGAGCGGAAACGTGTTGGCTTCCAGTCCGGCCACCAGCGCTATGTCGCCACCGATCGCCGTCAACGCCACGAAGACACCGACCAAGAAGAGCTTGACGCGGGCTCCACCGCTACACATCGGTGCACCTCCCTTGCGAAGCCTGGTGATCAGGGCGTGTCCCGCCTCGCCGTCTGAATCGTGGGTTACTAGCCCCTTGCGCTCCTCCCTCTCACGGCGCCCAGAAGCGGAGATCCGGCACCAAGCAGGAACCCGAAGTCGTACCAGTTTCCGCTCCTCGCCTCGTTATAGAACGGGAACTGCTCCCAGCCGCCGAAGACGTGCACGATAAGGACGATCCAGGCCGTAAGCCCGTTCCAGAACCCCCAGAGCAAGTCCGCCCACCACACGATACTCTCTCCTTTCTATCTCGTTGCCCGAGTCACCCGCTCATCGAAGGGTGTCTTGGATAAGTCGATCTGTCGCTGAACGTCGTGCGCGAATCCGGCAATGACCGTTAATAGAAGCAATCCAAAAAGGGAGAGCACGGCGAACGTGAGGACGGGGACGATGAAGTCCAGATCGCTCACACCGAAGAAGAAGTCGAGGAGGACCGTGCCGGGCAATAGCAGCAGCCAGGCGATTACGCCGGCGACGTAAGACCACGGCCACAGCTTTGCCAGGAAACGCCGTGAGCCACTGGAAAGATGCGTGCGCCACCAGGTCAACGGTGCGTTTATCCTGGTGGCTGCGGCCCCAACCATTAGACCGAATATCGGGGGACCGAAGCCATGGGGGGTCCCTCCTTTCAAGGTGCCCTGCCCAGCTGGAAGAGCCTTCTGGCAACGAGAACGTTCCACATCGCCAAGGGGAGGACGGACAGGGTGAAGAGGAAGAGCCCTATCCCTCCCGGCACGTAGAGACCCCAGTTGAGTATGGCCGCCACAATCCCTATACAGGCGGTTAGTTTGCTGAAGATATTGCTCTTCAGCATGACGAGCGGGACTATCAGGAAATAGATACTGAAGAGGTTGATACCGACGTGGAAAGCGGTGCCGTTGAAGGTGGCCAGCATCGCCTCCCCCGCCGCCAGCAGCGCAGCTCTCTGCGCATCCGTCGTCGCGGCTGCGTACTGGTTACTGAGGTAAAGCATATCCAGGGCCGGACGCGCCACGATGAAGGCCACGGACTCCAGGAAGCCGAGCGCCAGGGCGATCGTCATGAGGGATTCATTTACCCGTCTGAGGACGACGTAGAGGGCGAGGGCCGTCGCGATCCCGATAACGGCGTTAACGACGAACAGGGACTCGAAAGCCAGGAGCCCCACCAGCTCGTTGTCCTGAAACAGGGTGAACCAGCCCAGTGCGGTCTCGGGTTGCCCCCACGCGACGAAGACGAGGAGCTGGATCGGTATAACGACCACCGCGAATACGGCGGCCGCGCCACCGATCCTGTAGAGCCAGTTCCAGCGAGGATCCGTGGCTACGGCGTCGGGCTCGTCCACGCGCTGAGGACTCGCGAGCGGAGATCTCATCAGGCTCCTCCCTATCGCTTCCGGCCGAACAGGAAGTAGGAGATCGGGCCGACGAAGTTCACGAACGCCGCCACCGTCCACAGCCACTTGTTGCCCCTGATGTCCTCCTGCGGGCGCCGGTATATGTCCGCGAGCGCCGCGGCGAGCAGCCCGATCTGGACCACGCCGCCCAGAACGACACCCCTTCTCTGGCGGGCGCTCAGATCACCCCAATCCTTCTTGGCCATAGTCTCGAACCTTTCTTGAGCCTGTACCTTTCGACTACGATGGTATTGGCCAGCGGCGGCCTTGCCTTGACCAGCATGGATCATTCTCCTGATCAATGTTGCTCAAGCGCACGCTAGAGCACCCTCCGGCCCCACGCTACGATCCTCCGGCCACAACCCTTCTCTCCGCCCGCTCCTTTATCCCCTTGAGCATCCCGCG
>JARDZQ010000171.1 GCA_029240775.1 Rubrobacteraceae bacterium
ACGACACGTGAGCGGTGGGATCTTCGCGCTGCGCAGGCTGCGGTGGAAGCTCGCGCTCAGCTACACGCTGGTAACCGTGCTGGCGCTCCTCGTCGCCGAGCTCATCCTGGTCGCCGCCCTGATCTCGTTCGCGGTCTCGCCGGTCATCCCGAGCCTCGCGGCGCGATACGTCGGGGACGAGATCGCGCCTCGCATGCGGGCCGGGTTCGAAGAGAGCCCGCCAGACGCGCGGCTCTTGCGCGAGGAAGTCAGCTCCTTGACCGGGGAGACCAACGTCGAGATGGTTCCCGAGCGCGACGGGGGCGGCCTGGACCTGAGCCTGGGACCCGACGACGGCTACGTCTTCGTGGTCGATGAGGATGGTAGATTGCTCGCCTCGAGCCGCGCGACGGACCGGCCACCGGTCGGGGAGCGTTTCGACGCGGGGCAATACCCCGGGCTAGATCCGCTCCTGAGCGCGGCGCTCGGGGGGGAAGAGGACCCGTGGAGCCTCGGCGCGTACTCTCCCGGCAGAGAGCAGATGCTCACGGCTGCACCCGTCGAGGGCGAGGGTGGGCGTACCCTGGGCGCGGTCGTGACCGTCGTTCGGCTGCCCAACCTCACGGGACCCCTGTTCACCGTCATCGCCGTGGGTGCGCTTGCGCTCGCCGTACCAGCCGCGGTGCTGGGCATGATCTTCGGCTTCCTGACCGCGTGGGGGATGACCCGGCGTCTCGGGCGGCTCGCCCGCGCTGCGCAGGCGTGGAGCCGGGGAGACTTCTCCGTCGCGGTCAAGGACAGGTCGAAGGACGAGATCGGCCAGCTTTCCCGCGAGCTTAACGAGATGGCCGCGCAACTGGAGAACCTGATGCAGACCAGGGGGGAGCTCGCGACCCTCGAGGCCCGGAACCGCTTCGCCCGCGACCTGCACGACTCGGTCAAGCAGCAGATCTTCGCGACCTCCTTCCAGGTTGCGGCCGCCAGGGCCCTGATCGAGAACGACGCCCAAGCCGCCGCGTCCCACCTCGCGCAGGCCGAAGACCTGGTACACGGGGCGCAGAAGGAGCTGAACGTCCTGATAGGGGAGATGCGCCCGGCCGCGCTGGAGGGCAAGGGGCTCGCGGGCGCCCTTCGCGACTACGTCCGGGGTTGGTCCCAGAGCGCCGAGATCCCGGCCGAGGTCCACGTCAGGGGCGAGCGGGAGGTGCCGCTGCAGACGGAGCAGGCGCTCTTCCGCGTCGCGCAAGAGGCCCTGGCCAACGTCGCCAGGCACAGCGGCGCGAAAAAGGTGGAGGTGGACCTGATCTACACCGCCGACACCCTCACGCTCCGGGTGACAGACGACGGCCGCGGGTTCGAGCCCGCCAAGGAACAGGGCGACGGTTTCGGCCTTCAGAGCATGCGCGAGCGGGCAGAGAGGCTCGGCGGGTACGTGAGCGTCGACAGCGCGCCGGGCGAGGGAACCACCGTTACCTGCGTCTGCCCGCTGGAGACTATTGGCAAGAAAGGCGAACGCGCATGAGCGAACCGATAACCGTCCTGCTCGTAGACGACCACGAGATGGTGCGGCGGGGGGTGCGTGCGTTCCTCGAGACGCAGCCCGACATCACCGTGGTCGCAGAGGCGGGGAGCGGGGATGAGGCTGTCAGGCTCGCAGCCGAGCACGCCCCAGACGTGGCGCTGATGGACCTGATCATGCCCGGCATGGACGGTGTCGAGGCTACCCGCCGCCTGACCGCCCAGTCCCCGCGCACGAGCGTTGTCATGCTCACCTCCTACCACGACGACGAGCACGTCTTCCCGGCCATCCGCGCCGGTGCCCTCTCCTACGTCCTCAAGGAGGTGGGACCCGAGGAGCTCGCCGACGCTGTCCGCAAGGCCGCGGCGGGCGAAGCGGTGCTGCACCCGCGCGTCGCCGCGAGGGTGGTGAGGGAGCTGCACGGGGCCAGGCGCGACGAGCCCAACGCCTTCCGCGAGCTCTCCGACCGGGAGCTCGAGGTGCTCAAGCTGATCGCCGAGGGCCTGAGCAACGCGGAGATCGCCTCCCGGCTCTACGTGAGCGAGAAGACCATCAAGAGTCACGTCTCGAACATCCTTGGCAAGCTGCACCTCGCCGACCGGACGCAGGCCGCCGTCTTCGCCTGGCGCCAGGGCGTGGTGAGACGCGACTGAGGTGCTGAGGACCGTCGAAGCCACGCGCTACGTGACACCGCTGCGGGAGGGCGGCTCTCTGCCGGCCGTCGTCGAGGCCGACGACCTCGGAACCTACGTCCTCAAGTTCAGGGGCGCGGGGCAGGGGCGCAAAGCGCTCGTAGCGGAGATAGTGGCGGGGGAGATCGCGCGCTCTCTAGGCCTGCTCGTACCCGAGATCGTGCTCGCGGCCCTCGACCCGAAGCTCGCCCGCGCCGAGCCCGACCCCGAGATACAGGACCTGATCCGGGCGAGCGCCGGCCTGAACCTGGCCCTGGATTACCTCCCCGGCTCCCTGGGCTTCGATCCCCTGGTGGAGCCACCCGGCCCGGACCTGGCCTCGCGCATCGTCTGGTTCGACGCCCTCGTAACGAACGTGGATCGCACCCCGCGCAACCCGAACATCCTGACCTGGCACAACCGCCTTTGGCTGATAGACCACGGGGCCTCCCTCTACTTCCACCACGTCTGGAAGGGCTGGGAGGCCGCGAGCAGGCGCCCGTTCGCTGCCGCCCGCGACCACGTGCTGCTGCCTTTCGCCGGAGCCATAGCCAAGACCGACGCCGCGATGGTTCCCAACCTGACGAGAGAGGTTCTACGCGGGGTCGTCGAGCTCGTGCCCGAGGAGTGGTTGAGAGACGAGCCCGGGTTCGCGGACGTCGCGGCGGTACGCGCCGCCTACGTGGAGTTCCTGTCGCGCCGCCTGGAGGAGCCGCGCGAGTGGGTCGGAGCCCTGGAGGAGGCCCGTGAGCAAGCCGTTTGAGTACGCCGTTCTGAAGGTGATCCCACGCGTCGAGCGCGGGGAGTGCATGAACGCGGGCGTAGTCCTCTACTGCCAGGCTGACAGGTTCCTGGGCGCGCGGGTCCACCTGGACGCCAGCCGTCTGAAGGCTCTCGACCCGGACGCCGACCTGGAGGCCGTGCGGGCCCACCTGGAGTCTTTCAGATCGGTCTGCGCCGGAGGCGCCGAGACCGGAGCCGTCGGTCGGCTGCCGCTCAGGGAGCGCTTTGGGTGGCTGGTCGCGCCCCGCAGCACCGTGGTACAGCCCTCGGAGGTGCACACCGGTCTCACCGACGATCCCGAAGCCGAGCTGGAACGCCTCCTGCGGAGGATGGTTCTCCCGCCGGGTTAAAGGGGTTTGCGAAGGGTTCGCGCCTTTCGCGAAGCAGGCTATCAGGCTTTGAGGTGACGGGTTTTGGCCCTCGACCTAGCCCCGATACCCTAAGAACCTGAGAACCAAATCCGGAGGCTCATCCTCTCTGCAAACCGCACTAAGAGAGGCTCCCTCTCTCAGGCGGGCTGGCCGATACCGCCGGAGCAGGTGGCTCCCTTCTCGGGTGTCTGGGGTCCCTGGACGTAAGCCTCGATAAAGCGTTCGAGTTCGGGGTCGTCTGCGCTCTCCAGCGTCAACTGTTTGCCCCAGGCCGAGGCGACCACCGGCGACGGTAGGTTCTCGCGTGGGCTGACGAGGAGGTAGCTCTCGTTCTCGGCCAGGTCACGCAGGTGCTCGACCTCGTCCTGGGGAAGGTCGGGGGAGTAGGTGATCCAGACCGCCCCGTGCTCGAGGGAGTGGACGGCGTTCTCGTCGTGTACGGGCTGCGCGTAGTAGCCGCAGTTCTGCCAGACGGGGTTGTGCTCGCCCCCCACGGGCGGGTTCTGCTCGTAGTCCACGTTTGCCTGGGTGTGCTGGTTGGCCGGGCCAACGTCGTAGGTCTGGACCTCTCCGGGCGGCGCGCTCCCCTGCTTCTGGCGGGCATCCAGGAAGACCAGCGCGACGAAACCTGCGATAAAGGCCGCGGCGATCAGGCCGATTATGATGTAGGCTCGCCTCGATCCCCCGCCCGAAGAATCCATCCTTCTGACCTGCGCGTTCCTCTTGCTACCCAAGCTCTACACCTTCTGTTCGCCTGATCCAGGACCATACCGTAGCACTCGTCCCGAGAAACGCCAACCGTGGCCCGCATCTCACAAGGACCGGACGGCGAGATGGACCGCAAGCGCCGCCAGGGCGAGCCACACCACGACGACCGCGACGGCCACCACCCGGTTTGCCGGCCTGGAGCCCCCGAAGCCCGGCGCGCCTTCTCGCGGCACTCGAGGAGAACGGGCTCGGGGATCATCCTTATTGCGAGGGCGACCCCGAGGTAGATGAGGACGAGGTCGTCGAGGTAGCCGAGGATGGGGATGGGGTCGGGGATGAGGTCTATGGGGCTGAAGGCGTACCCGACGACGCACGCCGCGAAGACGCGAGCGTGGAGCGGCACCCGCGGGTCCCGGTACGCGAGGTACAGCGCGTACACCTCCGTCCTGAGCCTCCCGGCCCACGTCTTGAGGTTCTCGACACGGCTTCTACCTTCTGATCTGGGAGCAACCGCGCCCTGTAGCCGACGCCGAGCTCGTCCGCGATCCTCCGCGCCGGGGCTTCGGCGTCTCCGGTGAGCATCACCAGCTCGCTCACCCCCGCCGCGCGCAGTGCCTCCAGGGTAGCTCCGGCGTCGGAGCGCGGCGAGTCGGCCAGGCCGAAGACCGCCAGTGGTCCATCCTCGTCCACAAGGATGACCGGCGTCTCGCCCGCCTGCTCGACTCGGGCGAGCGCAGCCCGCGCGGGGTCGAGCGGTATGCCCCGCTCCTCGAAAAGCCGGGGACTGCCGACGACGTACCCTCGCCCCTCGACCTCCCCCTCGGCGCCCCTCCCCGGGTGCGCGAGAAACCTCTCCACACCCGGGAACCCGCGCCAGTTCGCCGCGGCGAGGATCGCTTGGGCGAGGGGATGCTCGGAGCGGCGCTCCAGCGCGGCGGCGATCCTCAACGCCTCCGCTTCGTCGCAGCGTTCGCTATCGAGCGCCACGGTGCGGGCGAGGACGGGCCGGCCCTCGGTGAGGGTGCCGGTCTTGTCGAAAGCAAGGGCCTTGAGGCGTCCCGCCGCTTCGAGCGCCGCCCCACCCTTGACGAGGATGCCGCGCCGCGAGGCAGCCCCGATCCCGGACACCACGGTA
>JARDZQ010000172.1 GCA_029240775.1 Rubrobacteraceae bacterium
TCATCGAGCTGGAGATGTCCGAGTTCCGGAAGCTGGACGGGGGCTTGAGCTGCCTCTCGTTGCGTCTGCCCGCGCCGGGGGGAGGCTTTTGATCTACCTTGTCGGCTCCGGGCCGGGTGACCCCGGCCTATTCACCCTCAAGGGTCTCCGGTGCCTGCAAGAAGCCGACGCCGTCGTCTACGACCGGCTCGCGCCACGCAGCCTACTGCGGCACGCGAACCCGGAGGCGGAGCTCCACTACGTCGGCAAGAAGCCGGGTGACGAAGGGGCGATGAAGCAGGCGGAGATCAACACGCTCCTGGTGGACCTCGGGCGAGCGAACAAGACAGCCGTGCGCCTCAAAGGCGGCGACCCTTACGTCTTTGGGCGCGGCGGCGAGGAGGCGCTCGCGCTGCTGGAGGCCGGGATACCCTTCGAAGTCGTCCCCGGCGTGACGAGCGGGATCGCGGCGCCAGCCTACGCTGGTATCCCCGTCACCCATCGGGGTCTATCGACGAGCGTCGCCTTCGTGACCGGCCACGAGGATCCGACCAAGGGCCGCTCCGACGTGGACTGGGCGCGCATCGCGGACGCTGCCGACACGCTTGTTCTGTACATGGGTGTCGGGCGGCTGCGCGAGATCTCCGCCGGCCTCGTCTCCGCCGGCAGGAGCCCCGAGACCCCGGTTGCCGTCATCAGGTGGGGTACCGTCCCCGAGCAGCAAACGGTCACGGGCAGCCTCGAAGACATCGCGGACAGGGTAGAGGAGGCGAAGATCAGGCCGCCGGCCATAACCGTCGTGGGTGACGTGGTCGCTCTGCGCGAGGCCGGCCTCGGCTGGTACGAGCGGCGCCCGCTCTTCGGGCGGCGGGTCGTGGTTACCCGGGCACGTGCGCAGGCGGGAGAGCTCTCCATAGACCTGGAGAGGCTCGGCGCCGAGGTCGTCGAGTTCCCGACCATCGAGGTCCGTCCCCCCGGGGACTTCGGGCCGCTGGACGCGGCGATACGGGCCCTGGCCTCCTTCGACTGGCTCGTCTTCACGAGCGTGAACGGCGTCGAAGCCTTCGCAAGACGCCTCGAATGCCACGGGCTGGACCTGCGCGCCGTGCCCCGAAGCGCCAAGATCGCCGCGATCGGGCCGGCGACGGCGCAGCGGGTGCGGGAGGCCGGATTGCGGGTCGACGTGGTGCCGCGCGAGTTCAAGGCCGAGGCCCTGATCGCAGATCTTGCCGGCGCCTCTCTCGCGGGCCAGAAGATCCTCATCCCGCGCGCTCGCGTGGCACGCGAAGTGTTGCCCGAGAAGCTGCGCGAGTCAGGCGCCGAGGTCGTCGTCGCGCCGGCCTACGAGTCGGTTCCGTCCTCCGAGGGGAAGGACGAGCTGGCGCGGCGGCTGCGCTCTGGCGAGGTGGACTGCGTGACCTTCACCGCCAGCTCGACGGTTGAGAACTTCGTCGGCGCCTTCGGCGGGGAGGAGGCGCGGCGGCTGCTCGCGGGGACGCGGGTTGCGTGCATCGGCCCCATAACCGCAGATGCCGCACGCGGGCACGGCCTCAGAGTTGACGCGGAGGCGAGGGAGTACACTATACCCGGGCTGATCGAGGCGGTGGTCGAGCTGTTTGCCGCCGACCCCGAAAAGAGAGGTGAGTAGCGATGCCGTTCCCGATACAGAGGCTCAGGAGGACGCGGCGTACGGGTGCCTTGCGCGGCCTGGTGCGCGAGACGCGGCTCTCCCCGAGCGACCTCGTCTACCCGATCTTCGTGACGGTCGGAGAGGACGTGAGAAACCCCGTCGCCCCCATGCCCGGCGTCTTCCAGCTCTCCATAAACCACGCCGTCGCCGAGGCGAAGAAGGCGCACGACCTTGGGGTGCCTGCTGTCCTGCTCTTCGGTATTCCCGAAGCGAAAGACGAGGCCGCGAGCGGGGCCTACGACCCCGAGGGGATAGTCCAGCTCGCGACCCGGGCCATAAAGGACGCGGCGCCGGAGCTCATCGTGATCACGGACGTGTGTCTGTGCGAGTACACGAGCCACGGCCACTGCGGGGTCGTGGAGCGGGAGACCGGTGAGGTCTTAAACGACGTGAGCCTCGAGCTCATAGCCCGCACAGCCGCCTCCCACGCCGAAGCGGGAGCCGACGTCGTCGCGCCATCCGATATGATGGACGGGCGGGTCGCCGCCATAAGGAGCGAGCTGGACAACGAAGGGTATGGGAACACCCCGATCCTGGCCTACGCTGCCAAGTACGCCTCCGCCTTCTACGGTCCGTTCCGCGAGGCCGCCGACAGCGCCCCGCAGTTCGGCGACCGGCGCAGCTACCAGATGGACCCGGCCAACGCCCGTGAGGCGCTCCTCGAGGTGGAGCTGGATATCGAGGAGGGGGCCGACATCGTGATGGTCAAACCCGCCTTGCCTTACCTCGACGTTCTCCGCCGGGTGAGGGAGACGACGCGGTTGCCCGTCGCAGCCTACAGCGTGAGCGGGGAATTCGCTATGATCAAAGCCGCAGCGCAGAACGGCTGGCTCGACGAGAGGACGACGGTGCTCGAGGCGCTCACCGGCATAAAGCGCGCCGGCGCCGACATCATCATCACCTACTATGCTCCTGACGTCGCACGCTGGCTCTCCGGGTAACCTCTCTCACCACCCTGACCGGCCAGACCGTATAGACTTCGAGCAGGCGTTTCGAAGGGGGTTCTAACGCGCTTGCAGAGCAGAGGCGGCAACCTGGACGTGAGGACGATGCTAGCGATGGACCGTTCGGCCCGGCTGATGGAGCGAGCGGTGCGGCGCATGCCCGGCGGCGTGAACAGCCCGGTGCGGGCGTTCCGCTCCGTAGGCGGAGCCCCAGTGTTCATGGAGCGCGGCGAGGGGTCCCTCATCTTCGACGTGGACGGCAACTCGTACGTAGATTACGTTATGAGCTACGGTCCGCTCGTCGTCGGGCACGCTTACTCCGAGGTGGTCGAGGCCATCGAGCGCACCGCGCGCAGGGGTACGACCTTCGGGGCGCCGACGGAGCTCGAGGTCGAGGTCGCCGAGACGGTGTGCGAAGCCATCCCCTCGATAGAGGTCGTGCGCATGACCAACTCCGGCACCGAGGCCACGATGAGCGCTATCAGGCTGGCGCGCGGCTTCACGGGGCGGGAGAAGATCCTCAAGTTCGACGGCAATTATCACGGCCACGGCGACGCCCTCCTAGTCTCCGCCGGCTCCGGGGTAGCCACTTTAGGTCTCCCAGACAGCCCCGGCGTTACGAGGGGCGCGGCTAGAGACACAGCCGTCCTGCCGTACAACGACCTCAAGGCGGTGCGGGAGCTCTTCGAGAAGGAGGGCGAGGCGTTCGCCGCGGTCATCCTGGAGCCCGTGGCAGGGAACATGGGGTGCGTTCCGCCAGCCGAGGGCTACCTGGAGGGCTTGCGCGAGCTCACGACCGAGTACGGCACCGTCTTGATCTTCGACGAGGTCATGACCGGTTTCCGGCTCTCCCGCGGCGGGGCGCAGGAGAGGCTCGGCGTCACGCCGGACCTCACCACTCTAGGCAAGATCATCGGAGGGGGCTTGCCGGTCGGAGCGTACGGCGGCAGACGGGAGATCATGGACCTGATCGCACCCTCCGGTCCGGTCTACCAGGCTGGCACCCTCTCGGGTAACCCGCTCGCGATGGCCGCTGGCCTCGCGACCTTGCGCGCCTCCGCAGAGCCAGGCTTCTACGAGCGTCTGGAGCAGCTCGGTCGGCGCTGGCGCCAGGGGATGGCCGAGGCTGCCTCCGCTGGAAACACACCGTTCACCATAAACCAGGTCGGCTCGATGGTGAGCATCTTCTTCACTGAAGGGCCGGTAACCGACTTCTCCTCCGCCGCCTCCTCGGATACGGGGGCGTTCAAGGACTTCTTCTGGCACATGATCTCCCGCGGCGTCTACCTCGCGCCGAGCCAGTACGAGGCGGGCTTTATCTCCGCCGTTCATTCGGGGGAGGACCTCGAGAAGACCTTCGAAGCGGCCCGCGAGTGGTTCGCGGGGGGCAGCTGAGGTGGAGCCAACGGTCCGCCGGACGCCGGACGTCTCGCTCAGGGAGGTCTTCCTCGTGGCCGCCTCGGGCCTGGCCGGGGAGGACGACCGGGCTAGGGTTGTGGCGGAGGCGCTCGACTACCTGCAGCGCGGCTTCGAGAATCACTACGCCGCGAGAGACGGCGCGACGGACGAGGAGATCCTGGTCGGCGACAACGCCTACGCGTGGGCGGTCGAGACGATAGCCCTGCTCGACGAGCCCCGGTTCGTGGCGGTGGCGAGCCGCATGATCCGGGACGGTGCGGGCCGTATCGCGGAGGGCGGAGGGGTTACCCTGGAGCTGTGGACGCCGCACCTGGCGGGCCTCCTGGAAGTGATCTCGGGCGAGGGCCGGGAGAGGTCCGAGGCGCGTATCCGCGAGGCCACCGGAGAGGTGCGCGCCCGCAATGGCTGAGCGCAGGGAGAACGCCGTAAGACGGGCCTCCGGTCTGCCCTCGGGGCGGGAACGGCTGGTGAGGGAGATGTTCGACCGCATCGCTGGACGCTACGAGCTGCTGAACACGGTGATGACCGCCGGCCTCAACCGCCTCTGGAACTGGGAGGTAGTGCGAGCGACGGCTCTCAGGTCGGGCGGCAGAGCTCTTGACCTCGCCTGCGGCACAGGGAGCCTCACCAGGGACCTGGCCAAGAGGGTGGGCCCGGAAGGCTACGTGCTGGGAGTAGACTTCTCGAGAGAGATGTTGCGGGTGGCAAAGGCGCGTCCAGCGACGAACGTCGAGTACCGGCTCGGCGACGCTACGAACCTGGAGGGTGTCCCCTCCGGGGCCTTCGACGCGGCCACCATCGCCTACGGAGCGAGGAACATCCCCGACCTCGACGCGCTCTTCTCCGAGATGGCCCGAACCCTGAGACCGGGCGGCGTGGCGGTTTGCCTCGAGATAGCCCGGCCCGAGGGGCGGGTCTTCAGCGCGTTCTACGCGCTGTGGTTCGACAGGGTCGTGCCTCGTCTGGGGGCCGGGATCTCCGGCGACGCCTGGGCTTACTACTACCTGCCCGAATCGGTGAAAGAGTTCGTGGCGCCGGATGAATTGTCTGACATAATGGAGCGTAATGGACTACAAGATGTTACATGGCGCAGGCTCGCCAGGCTCGCGGGTGGCATCATCACCCTCCACCGCGGAAGGAGGCGAGCTGGAGGGGACCGGTAGCCTCTCTTACGCGGTGCCCGACGGGGCCTTCGAGGTAGTAGACGAGGTCGAGGGTTTGCTCGCGGGGGTCGGGGAACGGGCGCCTGAGGCGCTCGTCGAGCCGGCGCTAGGGGTCCTGACGTCGGAGGGCAAACGCCTCAGGCCGCTGCTACTGGTGTTGTGCGCGCGGATGGGCGGGCCCGACCGGGGAGACCTGTTGCGGGCGGCGACGGCCATCGAGGTACTCCACACGGCTACCCTCATCCACGACGACATCGTGGACAAGGCCGAGCACAGGCGCGGGGAGCCGACGACCGTGGCCCGGTACGGGCGGGAGACGGCGATCGCCGCGGGCGACTACCTATTCGCCGCGGCCTTCTCCGAGCTCGCGGAGATAGAGGACCCCCGGCTCGTGCGCGCCTTCTCTGAGGCCTCCGAGGGGCTCGCGGCCGGCGAGCTCGAGCAGTATCGTGCCAGTGGGGCGACCGTGGATGTCGAGGCGTACCTCGAGCACATAAGGAAAAAGACCGCGGGCCTCTTCAAGGCCGCGTGCGTGGCGGGCGGCTCTTTAGGCGGGCTCTCGCTCAGGCAGATAGACTCGCTCGCCACCTACGGACAGGCGCTCGGGATCGCCTTCCAGATGTCCGACGACATAATGGATCTGGTCGGGAAGCCTGGCCTCATGGGCAAGGGTATCGGCACAGACCTCGCCGAGGGGACGATGACGCTGCCGGTCATCTTCGCGCTCGGGGAGGGAGACGCGGAGACGATCCGGAAGGTCCTCGCCTCACCGAGCCCCTCGCCCGAGCTGCTGGAGGCCGGCATAGAGGCGGTACTCGCCACCGACGCCGTCGCCAAGACCGAGGCTTGGGCCAGGGGTGAGATTGACGCGGCCCTCGAGGGCCTGGATCTGCTGCCGGATTGCCCGGAGCGCGAGTTCCTCCAGGTCATATCCTCCGAAGTGGTCGGAAGGGATGCCTGAGCGCGGGCCCACGATCTTCGCGGCGGGGCTCGTCCTGCCCGTCTCGGCGCCGGACATCCGCGACGGTGCCGTCCTCGTAAGGGAGGGGCGGATAGCCGCAGTCGGGACGCTCGAGGAGCTCGGTCAGGGCAACCCAGACGCGCAGTTGCGGTTTTTCCCCCACGGCACCATCGTCCCGGGGGCAGTGAACGCCCACGCGCACCTGGGATTCCGCAGGGGCGACGCGCCCGAGGGCGGCTCGTTCTCGACGTGGCTCGCCGGGCTGATCGAACGCCTCCCCGAGAAGGAGACCTGGACCGCCGAAGCGGCCCGCGCCTCGGCGCGCGAGGCCATCGAGGCGGGGACCACGTTCATGGCCGAGTCCTCACCCTACGGCGAGTGCCTGCCGCAACTCGCCGAGTCAGGGCTCGCCGGGACCGTCTACGCCGAGTTCTTCCCGCACGACATCGGCACCCCCGAAGAGGCGGTCGAGTTCATCGTGAACAAGGTGCGCGAGCTGCGCGAAGGTCTGCCCGAGAGGGTGGATGCCCAGGTAAGCGTCCACTCGCCTTACACCGTCGATCCCGAGTCTTCGCGGCTCGCGGCGCGCAGGACGCGGGAGCTCGGCTGGCGGCTCGCCATCCACCTATCCGAGAGCCCCGAGGAGCTGGAGTTCGTCCGGCAAGGAACGGGCGGCCTAGCCGACATCTTCGGCCGCAACGAATGGGGCGGGGTTGGGGTCTCGCCCGTCAGGTACGCGGAGAGCATCGAGCTCCTCGCGCCCTCCACGATCGCCGCACACCTGGCGACCGGGGTCTCCGAGGAGGACCTCGAGATCCTGGCCCGCACCGGTGTCGCCGCCGCTCACTGCCCCCGGTCGAACGAGTTCCTCGGATGCGGTGTCTCGCCCGTACCTCGGATGCTGGAGCGCGGCGTGCGGGTCGGGATGGGGACCGACGGCCTGTGGAGCAGCCCGAGCATGAACCTCTTCGAGGAGACGCTCGTCGCCGTCAGGCTGCACGGCTTCGAAGGGGCGACCGGGCTGGAGCTAGCGACGCTCGGCGGGGCGCGTGCCCTCGGCATCGAGGCTGAGACCGGCAGCCTGGAGGCGGGCAAGTTGGCCGACCTCGCGGTGGTGGACGTGGACCCAGGCGACGAAGACCCAGCCCGTGAGGTGATAGAGGCCGCTGCCGGGGGAGCGGTTCTGTCCACGGTCGTAGGAGGGGTAGCCGTCTACGACTCGGCCACCGAGACCGCTGGCTAACGCCAGCGGTGTTATACAATCGGCGCGAGGCTCGAGACGCTGGAGGATTAGCCTGCCATGATGATGAATCGCGAGAGGATCGGCTTCTGGGTTAGGATCGTCGCGATCCTGCTCGCCTTCTTCTTCGTCGCCTCCTTTATCTTCGTGGGGCTAGGGACCAACGTCAACTACAACCTGTTCGACCTGATCGGGGGCCAGGACCAGCCGCCGGGCGGGCAGACTGTCGACCCGGAGGACCAGATCGCGGAGGCCGAAAAGGAGCTGGAGGAGAACCCCGAGGACCCTGACGCGATAAAGGAGCTCGCGGCCCTCTACTACCAGAACGGCCGCTACGACGACGCGGCCCGCGTACTGGAGAGGGGGCGCGAGGTTGCCCCGAAAGACGAGGAGATAGCGTTCACGCTGGGGCAAGTCTACCTCCAGGCGGCCCAGTCCACGCCCGGCGAAGAGCAGAAAGGGCTCTACGAGCAGGCCGGCGACGCGTTCGCGCAGGCTGTCGAGCTCGAGCCCGGCAACGAGGACGCTTACCTGTTCGCGGGGGAGTCCTACGACCGGGCCGGCCAGCCCGCCGAAGCCATAAAGTACTACAACGGCTACCTCGACCGCGAGCCGGAGGGCGAACAGTCCGAGGCCGTCAAGGAGCGCATCTCGGCCCTGCTCGAGAGCGGGGGAGAGACCCCAGGCGGCGGGTAATCCACGCACGGAATCTAGGTCGTATAATGTGGTGTGACGGTTTGATAAAGAGTCCTTAGGAGGAAGAATGCCGGGTTTTGGTTCGCTAGGGGGAACGGAGCTGATCATAGCTCTGGTCATCATCCTCTTGCTCTTCGGCGCGAAGCGTATCCCCGAGCTGGCCAAGGGCCTCGGCAGCGGCGTGCGGGAGTTCAGGAAGGGTACCCGCGGCGAGGGTGAGGTCGAGGAAGAGGAGAAGGACGCCAAGGGCGAGGAACTCACCGCCGGCGCCGACAAGGCAGAGGAGACCCGCGCCGGGGACGAGGCTCGCGCCGAGGGTGATAAGGCCGAGCAGAAGCCCAGCTAGGACGAAGTCCTGAGCTAGATGGCCGGTCGTCTTCGTCTGCCCTCGCGCCCGCGCGGACCGCGCGACGAGGCGCGCATGACCCTCATTGAGCACCTCGGCGAGCTTCGCTCCAGGATCATCAAGGTCGGCGTGGCGTTCCTGGCCGTCGCCTTCGTGGCCTGGTTCTTCAGGCCCGAGATCTTCAATTTCTTGCTGGCTCCCGCTCCCTCGCTGAAGGGCGAGCTCAACGTCACCGCTCCGACCGAGGCGCTTATAACCGACGTCAAGCTGACGCTCTACACAGCCTTCCTGTTTACGATCCCGGTGCTGCTCTACCAGGCCTGGGCCTTCGTCGCGCCCGCCGTCGGGGATGTGGGCCGGGCGTTCACCTACATCCTCATCGCGCTGGCCTCGTCCCTGTTCCTCGCGGGTGTGGCCTTCGGCTATTTCGTCGTCCTGCCGCTCGGCATCGACTTCCTCCTCGGATGGGGCGGCGACCGCTACGAGCAGATCATCGTCTCCGACAAATACCTGGCTTTCGTCACGCGTTTCCTGCTGGCGTTCGGGATAGTCTTCGAGTTCCCTGCGGCGACGTACGTGGGGGCAAAGTTGGAGCTGGTGGACGCGCCGTTCCTGAGGCGCTACCGGCGGCACGCCATCGTGATCAACTTCATCCTCGCCGCCGCCCTCACGCCCGGACAGGACCCTCTTAGCATGATCCTGATGGCCGTGCCGATGGTCCTTATGTACGAGCTCTCCATCATGATCGCCCGCTACGTGAACCCGGTCTCCGAGGTGAGGGTGCATGAACTCGGGTCCGAGGACGATGAAGAAGAGTACGACGAGGTCGAGCCGGTCTACGAGGGCGTCCAGAGGAGCGACGAAGAAGACGACGAGACCGAGCGAGATCTCTGAGTAAGGCTTCAGGCAAATTGCTGAGCCTGAAGCCTTACTGACTGTGCAGGTGTCTCTCGAAGCGGCGCACGGAGCGACGGAGCAGGTCCTCGGTGAGGGCGCGGAAGAAGGGTTTGTGCGCGAGGGTGTCGAGCCAGTGAGGTCTTATCTCGTAGTCGGTCGCGAGGGTCAGGCGGACGGCGTGCGATCCTTCCTCCTGGAGCAGCCAGCCCCCGGTTCCTCTGGCACCCTCCGTGTAGCGCCACTCAAGCCGGCTCGGCGCTTCGACGACCGTGATGAGGCCGACGACGCGGTGCGTCAGGCCGGCTGCGCTCAGGGTGAACTCCAGCCTCGCGCCGGGACGTAGCTGGGTCTCCTGGCCAGCGTCGTCCAGGACGCGGGCGCGGCGCAGACCTACGGCCCACTCGGGGAAGCGGCGCACGTCGAGGAGGGCGGTGAAGATCCTCCCGGGCGGGGAGCCGCGGACCAGGTAGCTCGCGGAAAAAGGGCGACCTAGATCAGCCACCCCAACAACACCCCGGCCGTGTAGAGCAGCCCGAAGACGAGGTGGAGACCGGCTGTGCGCTTTACGACGGGGTCGAGGCGCTCCGGCGTCGTGGTCGTCGAGATGTCCTGCCAGAGCCGGATGGCCGGGGTGGCACTCAAGAAGACGACGGCGCACTCCAGCGGGACGATACGAAAAGCCATCAGGGTCGCGACCGCGACGTAGGCCTCGAGCAGGAGGGCGCGGTAGACCAGTATCCCGACCTCCCTCCCCAGCACTATGGGCAGCGTCCGCCGTCCGCCACGCCTGTCCGACCTCATGTCGCGCAGGTTGTTGGCGAGC
>JARDZQ010000173.1 GCA_029240775.1 Rubrobacteraceae bacterium
CGAGCGGCTGGTAGCGGCGATGTGCCTCTGCGTTGGGATAGAGTCGCTTGTGGTGCTGCGCGACGTGTGCGGCCTGGAGGCCGGAGAGGCCGAGGAGGTGGCTCGCTGGGCTGCGTTCGCGCTGCTCAGGGTTAGCATAGACTGAGATCCCGACGGTGAGCTCTCCGGAGGCGGCCAGGATGTGTCGTAACTCCGGCGCGACGTTTGGTTGGACTCTCTAGGTTCGGTCGTTCGAAACCGGCCCTCGGTGCAAAGCCTGCTATACCCTGGAGAGGGCCGCGCAGGTACTTGCGGCCGGTCGCCGAGAGCATGTCGCAACCGATGGCCTCCACGTCTATAGGGAGCTGGCCGATCGACTGGCAGGCGTCGAGCAGGTAGAGGATGCCGGCCTCGCGCGCGACCTCTCCTACCTCGGCTGCCGGGTTTACCAGCCCGCCGTTGGTCGGGGCGTGGGTGATGGAGATCAGCTTCACGCGCTCGTCTACCATCTCGCGCAGGGCTTCGACGGAGAGCTGGCCATGCTCTTCGTTGGGGACTGGCTCGACCTTCGCGCCCGTCCTGCGCGCCAGCTGCAGATAGGCTATGTAGTTGCTCGCGTACTCGGCCATCGCGGTCAGGATGCGGTCGCCGGGACCGAGGTGTACCGAGTAGAAGGCCATGTCCCACGCCCGCGTGGCGTTCTCGACCACGGCGATCTCGTCGGGGTGGCAGCCGATCAGGGCTGCAGTCGCGTCGTAGACGCGCTCGATGGCGGCCCTGGATCTTTCGGCCGCTTCGTAGCCCCCGATCCTAGCCTCCAGCCTGAGGTGGGAGACGGTGGCATCCACTACCGGCTCGGGCATGAGCGAGGCCCCCGCGTTGTTGAAGTGCACGACCTCCTCGCACCCCGGGGTCTCACGCCGCGCGCGAGAGAGGTCAGCACGAGAAAACCCGCCTTTCAACGACATCCCCTTCTCCGGTATACGTGGGCCATCCTAGCCGGGTTTCTCCCTGAACCGGGAGGCGCCGGCGGCCGCGACGGTGACGAGCAGTATCGCCGCGATCACGCGTCCCCCCAACCTCTCTCCGAGGACGACGAAGCCTATGAGGGCGGCGACGGCGGGCTCGAGGCTCATGAGCACCCCGAAGACGCGGGCGGGCAGCTTGCGCAGAGCCTCCAGCTCGAAGGAGTAGGGGATCGCCGACGAGAGCATGGCTACGGCGAAGCCTGCGAGGAGCAACCCCGGGTCTAGGAGCGCCGTGCCGCCGCCGGAGATCCCGACCGGCACGAGCGCCACGGTGGCGACGCACAGCGCGATGACTAGCCCCGTCCCGCCGGGGAAGGCGTTGCCGGTGCGAGCGCTAAGGAGGATGTAAGAGGCCCAGAACAGCCCGGCAAGGAGCGCGAGTGCCACGCCGACGGGGTCGAGGTTAGCGTCTCCCAGGATGTTCAGCGGAGCGAGGAGCAGGATGCCGGCCGCCGCGAGCACGGCCCAGATCAGGTCCATCAGGCGTCGGGAGCCCGCGACCGCGACGCCGAGGGGGCCGACGAACTCCAGCGTGACGGCGACGCCGAGGGGAATCCTGTCCAGCGCCAGGTACAGCGTGAGATTCATAGCCCCCAGTACGAGACCGAAGAGGGCCGCGACGAGGTAGTCGCTGCGGGTGTAGCCCTTCAGAGAAGGGCGCCACAGGACGAGCAGCACGAGCGCCGCGAACCCGATGCGCAAAAAGACCGTACCCGTCGGGCCGAGCTCGTCGAAGAGTCCTTTCGCGATGGCGGCGCCGAGCTGGACGGAGCCTATGGAGAGCAGCACGAGCCCCGTCGGGGGGAAAGCTCCAGCGGTGTCGTTGAGCCGTCCGAGGCTCCGGACGGTAGCTGGTTTTCCGTTCGGCGGTATCTCGATCCCTCCGTCGTTTGCGTGAATGGCTGACGCCCCGAAGAGGGCGTTCCCGCTCCGAGGCGCGGGCAAGTTTACCACCGGCGAGGAGGCTCGGGGCTACCCCTCCGGCGCGACCCCAGGGCCCTTCGAGCGCGTCCCGAGGAACGCGCCGGCGCCCTGTCCGAGGTATATCGCCGAGGCGTTCAACGAGAGGGCGAAGACGGTCACCAGGTGTCCCGCGGTCGCCACGGAGACCGAGAGGTCCTCGGCACCGCCCTCCAGGAGGCCCACAAAGACGAAGCTGCCGGTGCCGATGGCGAAGGTCCCGAGGGCCAGCACGAGGAGCCGGTTATTCAAGCCTCTCCTTTCGCGGTGGTCTACGGACGCCGGACTATACAGAGCGCTCTAGAACAGGATTATCGCGGATGCGGACAGCAAGAGCACAGCGACCGTAACGGCGACGAAGCCGAGGCCGAGATCCAGCATCACGCCCTCCGCGGGCGGCGTCTTGGGGTCGCGCACCTTCCTGTGGATGTTCAAGCCGATCCAGCTCAAAGTCGCCGCGACGAGTAGCTCGGCGGCCGCGAGCGGCGGCACGTTCGGTACGGCGAGGATCTCCATCAAGGGACCTCAGGGCGTTTCTTCTGCTTCTGGTGTCCCTGGCCCACGCTCCCCGCGAGAAGCACGATCGCCGCGCTCAGGGCGACGACGATGAAGAGAGCCCCGCCGAGGCCCACCGCCTCAGCCGCGAACCCGATGGAAGGGGGGCCGACGAGGAACCCGAAGTAGCCTGTGGTCGCGACGGCGGCGATAGCGGGGCCGGCAATTTTCGCCCGCCCGGCGGCGCTGAGGGCCGCAGGGAAGATGATCGAGAACCCGAGCCCGGCGCAGCCAAAGCCGACCAGGGCGGCCACAGGCTGTGCTACCGTGAGGGAGACCCCGAGCCCCAACACCGAGACGGCTCCTCCCGCCCGCACGAGCGCTACCGGCCCGAAGCGCGCGATGAGCCGGTCCCCGAGGAGGCGTCCGGCGACCATGGTGGCCGAGAAGGCGGCGAACCCGGCGGCTGCGAGGCCTGGGCCCGTCCCGAGCGTGCCGTTCAGGTAGACGGCGCTCCAGTCGGCCATCGCGCCCTCCCCGAGCAGGACGCAGAAGGAGATCACGCCGAGCCCCGCCAGCGCCCGCGTCGGCCGGGCGAAGGCGGGATCTCCGCCCTCGCCCCTGTCGACGCCGGCGGGCAGCATCTGTCCATAGGCGATCACGAACGCCACGAGAGAGAGGCCGGCCACACCGGCGAAGTGCGGTGCCACGCCGACGCCCGCGGCCGCGACGGCGCCGCCGGCGGCAGCCCCCGCGAGCCCGCCGAGGCTGAACGCGGCGTGGAAGGAGGACATGATCGGGCGCCCCTGCCCCTTTTCGACCGCGACCGCCTGGGCGTTCATGGAGACGTCGAGCGACCCGGTGGCGGCCCCGACGAGGGCGAGGGCCGGCAGGAGCAACGCGAGGCTGGGGGCTATGGCCAGGAGCGGCAACGCCAGGGAGTACGCCAGCGCCGTCGCCCCGACCACCGGGCGGCTGCCCAGGCGGGACACGAACCAACCCGCGAGCGGCATCGAAACGAGCGAACCGACCGACATCCCGAGCAGCGCGATACCCAGCAGCCCCTCACCAAGACCCAGCTTCTCCTGCACCGCGGGTATCCGGACCGCCCAGCTCGCGAACCCGAAGCCGCTGAGGAAGAAGATCCCGAGCACCGCAAGCCGCGCCGCCGACAGCGAACGACTGGTGATCGAGCCGTGTCTCATAGCATCCATCCTACGAGAGGGTAGCAGGCCCGGGCGATATCACGCGTCTGCCTTGCCGGTCATCCGCTCCTCGCCGCGCATCAGAAACAGCGGAACCAGAGCTCCAGTCACGGCGAGCCCCACAGCGACGTAGAAAGCGGTCCTGAACCCCTCGACGAGCGCGGCGGCGGTAGCCACCCCGCCGCCCGTCAGGGCCTCCGTGCGAGCCGCTGCGACAGTGATGAGGAGAGCCAGGCCGAGAGCCGTGCCGATCTGCGCCGAGGAGTTGAGTACCCCGGAGGCGAGCCCGCGCTCCCCCTCTTCTACAGCCGAGGTCCCGCGGGTCGTCGAGGCGACCGCCGAGCAGCCCAGGGCGAGCCCGGAGAGAACGGCGTTGGAGATCACGTAGGTCAGACCACCCTCCGCCGATATGCCGACGATAACCAGCGTCGAGACGGAGATGCCCAGCAGCCCGAGCGCCATGGTGCGTCTCGCGCCGAGACTCCCCGTGAGCCGGGAACCCAGGAAGGAGCCCACCACGACCGACAGGCTGAAGGGCAACCCCAGGAGCCCCGCCTGAGCCGGGGAGTAGGCGAGAACCCCCTGCAAATAGAGGACGGCGATGACGCCCACCGGGCTCGTCGTCGCCGTGTTCGTGAATGCCACCAGAGCCGAGCCGGAGAGGCCCCGAGAGCGAAAGACTCGTAGCGGGACCAGCGGGTCTGCCACGCTCCGCTCGACGAAGAGGAAGGTCGCGAGCAGCACAAGCGCGAAGGCCACCGCAGCCAAAGTGAAGGGGGAGCCGAAGCCTGCCTCTTCCGCCTGCGTAAAGCCGTATACGAGCAGGAACAGCCCCGCCGTGACGGTCACCGCCCCCCACACGTCGAGCCCGCGCGCCGCTCTCTCCCCACGGCCAGCCTCGAGCAGGACGAAAGAGAGCGCTATGCTCACCACGCCGATGGGCACATTGATGAAGAAGATCCAGGACCACCCCAGGCTGTCGGTGATGAAGCCGCCGAGGACGAGCCCGGCCGCACCCCCGCCGGCCGCCACCGCCGTCCACACGCCCATGGCGAGGTTCCGCTCGCGGCCTTCAGGAAAGGTACCCGAGATGATGGCGAGCGCCGCCGGGGCGACGATCGCCGCCCCGAGGCCCTGAGCGGCCCTGAAGGCCACGAGCATTGGCGGCGAGCCAGCCAGCCCGCAGGCGAGCGAGGAGGCGGTAAACAGGACGAGCCCCAACACGAACATCCTGCGCCTCCCGTAGAGGTCGGAGAGCCTCCCCGCCAGCAGCAGGAACCCCCCGAAGCAGAGCACGTAGGCCGTGATGACCCACTGCAAGTCTTCCGGCGCGAAGCCGAGCTCCCGCCCCACCACAGGCAGAGCGACGATCACGGCGTTGATGTCCAGTACGTCTACGAACTGCGCCACACATAACAGGGCGAGCGCCGCCCATCGGCGCGTTTCCTTACCC
>JARDZQ010000174.1 GCA_029240775.1 Rubrobacteraceae bacterium
CATGAAGAGGTAGGCCGCTAGCCCCAGCGTTGTGGCCAGGAAGTTGAAGGTGGCGTGCAGCAGGATCGCGCCGAGGAGCCCGAGCAGCGGCGGGATGATCCGCAATGCCCTGTTCTGGACAAAGGGGATCAGGCCGATCCCGATGCCCGTGAGGGAGGTGAAGGCGGCATGGGCGAAGCCACCGAGGATGCGGCGCACCAGGAAGGTCTCCGCCCCGAACTGCACCCCGTAGAGTATATCCTCGGCGAGGGCGAACCCGAAACCGACCGCTGACCCGTAGACGATGCCGTCCATCACCCCGGCGAACTCGATGAGGCGGCGCCTGCGCGACGCGAGGTAGGCGACGACGAATATGATGAACAACGCAAGCCCCTTGGTGGACTCCTCGACCACCGGCGCCACGAAGACCGCCGTCAAAAAATCAGCGACCTGCCTGGTAGCCACCGCCTCGAACGTCATGCTCGCGAGGGTGTTGAAGACGAGCGAGATGGTCGTCGCCACGGCGAAGCCCCAGATGAAGACGGGCACAACGTAGCGCAGCGGCTCCCGCTCGTAGAGGTCGATGGCCCTGATAAAGAGGAGATACAGGATGGTCTGGAGCACGCCAGCCCCGATGAGGGACCCACTCAAGGTCACGGCGAGCGTCCCCTGCAAACCGACATGCGCAGCAGTATACCCACTCTTTGTTGGTAGAATATCTCGAGTGGTATCGAGTACAGAGGAGAACGTTGGATAGAGAAGCCCACGACCGCACCTCGATACTCGGCGCGATGAGCCACCTGACCCACGGCGTCTACGTGCTCGGCACCCGCCGCGGCCGCCAGTCGAACGCGATGACGGCCTCGTGGGTAATGCAGGCCTCAGAGCGGCCTCCCTGCGTCGCCGTCGCCGTCCGCGACGACCGCTACTCGCGCGACCTGATCCTGGAGAGCGCCACCTTCGCCCTTAGCGCCTTGCGCGACGACCAGGTCGACGTGGCGACGCACTTCTCAGAGACGAGCGGCGAGTATCACGACAAGCTCCAAGGTGTCCCCTATGGCCTGACCCCGGGCGGCTCACCTTTTCTCCTGGACTCCCTGGCCTACCTCGACTGCAGGGTCATGGACACCGTCCGCGCCGGCGACCACACCGTTATCGTTGGCGAGGTCACTGCAGGCGAGACCCTCGCAGAGGGTTACCCCCTGATCTACGACCCCACCGAGTACGAGGAGGCCCTGCGCTAGATGTCCCCGGACCCGGAGACCCGCCTGCGCGAGCTCGGCTTCGAGCTCCCCGCCGTCCCCGAGCCCGGCGGCGCCTACGTCCCCGCCACCCGCACAGGCAACCTGATCTTCACCGCCGGCCAGCTTCCTTTCGAGGCCGGCGAACTTAGCACCACCGGAAAGGTCGGTGACGCCGTCCCGGTCGAGGAGGCCTACAGGGCGGCCCGTCTCTGCGCCCTTAACGCCCTCGCCGCCGCAGCCGCCGAGGCCGGCGGCCTTGACCGGATACGCCGCATCGTAAAGGTAACCGGGTTCGTCGCCTCCATTCAGGGCTTCAACGCCCAGCCGCAGGTAATCAACGGGGCCTCGGAGCTTATAGGCGAGGTCTTCGGCGAGGTCGGGCTGCACGCCCGCTCGGCCGTCGGAGTGGCCGAGCTCCCTCTGGACGCGCCGGTCGAGGTCGAGCTCGTCGCGGAACTCAAAGCCTGAAGCAGCTTGCAGAGAGAATGATCCCTGCGAGAGGCATCAGGTAAAACCCTGAAACCTGAAGCCTTCCGAGGATGCTCCCAGCACGATCTCGTGCGGATAAGCTCCATGCTGGCTACGTAACTCGGGGTCTATGAAAGCTGCATTAGAGCGGTTTGCGGAGAGTACGAGCGTTCGGGTAAGAGGTTTCGAGGTTCCTAGGTTCTTTGGGGGTGCTCTTGGCGGGCTCCCGACCCTCAAAGCCTCACAAAACCTTGCCCCGCGGAAGGCGCAACCCCTTCGCAAACCGCTTTAGTGCCTTGTCTCATCTCCTGTTCGGTAGCCAGCTCTTACGCGCCGGATCCCTCCTAACGTGTCAGGTTTAAGAATCTGATTCATCGGATATAATCGTTATCATGTACAACCGGGAGGGATGCATGGATGCCACGCTGCCGAAGACCGCGCAGATAAAGCTCTACACGGGTAACTATTGCCCGTATTGCCGGGTAGTAACGAGGGAGCTCGAGAGGCTGGGGCTCGATTACGAGGCGGTAAACGCCGACCTCGACGGACGAGACGAGGTAATACGCCTCTCCGGTCAGCGGGCGATCCCGATGCTGACCATCGATAACGAGGTGCTCGTAGACTCCTCGCACATCGTCAGGGAGCTGCGCCGGCGCTACGCCTGAGCGCTGCGGAGTCGCAGCTCAGCCTTCTTCCGAGCCGTCGCTGAGCTGTTCGAGGACGTAGGCCGCGTAGAACGCGATCGAGTCTTCCGGGCCTTCCAGCAGGAAGGCCCTGGCCTTGCCGACCGGGTCCAGGACCAGCCACCCGACCTCGAGCACCGGACCTTCGCCCCAGTCTTCGTCGGAGCGCCAGACGCCGGGGTAATTGGTATTGCGGCGGATAGTCTCCCCCACGAAGCAGCCCAGCCCGACGACAAGCGCGTCGAGGATCGGCGGTGCCTCGTCTTCGTCGAGGGCGGCCATAATCAGTTGTTCGACGAGGGGGAGGTACTCGGGCTCGTAGTCCAGGTCCGCGGCCCAGTGGCGGCTCGCAGCATCGCGGAACAGCGCAGCAGATTGCTCAGGACTCTCCGGGCCGGCGCCCGACACGGCGAGCTGCAGCAGCGCGGCCGGAGAGGTGCCGAAGAAGAACGAGATCTCGCGCGGCACCGGGTAGGCGCACAGGATCTCGAAGTCCGCCTCGGCGAGCTCCGAGCCGCGCAGCACGGCGGCCTTGTGGATCGCCTCTTCGACAGTGCGGGGATCCCAGGGGCCGGTCTCGACCTCGACGAAGACGTCCCTCCCATCGCGCACGAGGTGTATCGGCAGCGCCACCCCCCCGAGAGGACTCTGGACCTCCTTGAAGAGCTCCCGGATCTCGGCCCCTCGCTCCTCGAGCTCGGTAGCCACCCTCAGGATCGTCGCCGGGCGGGGGGCGTCGCGCTCCACGCGTATGGGCCCGAGGCGTCTCTCCCCGGGTGCCGCGCCCTCCTCGGGCGTGTCGTCGCCGTTTCCCCAGCGCATCTGGTTCAGCCTCCCCGGTTGCGGTCCTCCAGGAACCCGCAGATTCTAACAACCCGCGAAAGTTGCCGAAAGTGGGGGCTATAGACTAACCTTAGAGCCATGCCTGGACAACAGTTTCTCCTGATCCGTCACGGACAATCAACGGCGAACGCCAGCGGAATCTGGCAGGGACAGATGGAGTTCCCGCTCTCGGAAGAAGGCCGATTACAGGCGCAGCTGGTAGGGAAGGCCCTTGCGAGAGAGAGGATCGACGCGATCTACTCGAGCCCGCTCGGCAGGGCTTTCGAGACGGCCGAGATCATCGCCCGCGAGACGAGTTTTGGAGCCCCGGTAGTTCCGCTGGAGGGCCTCGTGGAGCGCCACGGCGGCTCTCTGGAAGGCACAACCCACGAGGAGCGCGAGACCCGTCACCCGGAGTTCACGAAGAAGCTTCTCTCGCTTCCCGAGGAAGAGCGTTGGACGCTCGTCGGTGCTGAGACCGACGGGGAAGTGCTCGCGCGGTTCGAGGTGGCGATCACCGGGATCCGCGCGCGTCACGCTCACGGGGAGCGGCTAGTAATCGTCTCGCATGGCGGAGCCTTGCGCGCGTTTCTCAGGGACCGTTTCGGACCCACCGTGCTGCCCGGCGCAGAGCGAGCCGCGAACGCCTCGATCACGCACATAGAATGGCATACTGGCCAGACGCCCCGCCTGCTCAAGGTGGCTTGCACACAGCACCTCTCCTCTGCCCCGCGCGTCTCTGTCACGGAGTAGGAGAGACTATGTCCTGCCGGTCTCCGGTACCCTACAGCTCTTCTCGAAACGACTGATCCCAAAGTACCTCGAGAGAGCAACTGCCTCATCACGCTTCCGCCACTTCCCAGACCAATAACCTGAAATGCTGACAAGCGAGGCCTTGAAAAAGCCGAAGCGCGCTGAGAGCGTTAGGTAACGGGCCGGACGCGGCGAGCGTTGGGGCCGCGGTCGTTCCGGCCGACCTCGTACTCGACCTCGTCGTTGGGCGCGAGGCTCGAGGGGTCGACCTGTACCTCGGAGTGGTGAACGAAGAGGTCGTCGCCCGTAGGCCGCACGAGGAACCCGTAGCCCTTCTCCGCGTCGAACCACTTGACGCGGCCGCGCTCGCGCGGCTGGGCTCCGGTGTCCTCCTGGCTGCCGTCCACGGCGGTGCGGGCGGCCCCATTCCCGTCGCCGCTGGCCGCCGGGCTCTCCCCGCGGTCAGCCTCGAGCACTATGGAGTCCTCGGCCACCTTCACGGTAACCGCCTCGACGCCGGACCAGTGTTCCTTCCAGATGGGGTCTTCCGCGATGGCTGGGTCGAGCCAGAGACCCCAGCCTTCGCGCTCCCCGTGGTCGAGGACGCCCTCAAAGACGCTCTCCGGCTCGCGGGGACCCCGCTCGCGGCGGTAGATGTCGTTGCGGGAGCGGAACGACTGCACCGAGGAGGCGCTGGTTCCCAGGGCGTCGGCGATCCAGTCGTCCGTCTTGCCCGCCTCCACCCACTCCTTTATCTGCTCCATGTGCGGTTTTAACGCTATTCGCTTCTTGGAATCTGCCATGCTGGCGCCTGCTCCTTATTACCTCTCAACCGGTTGCTGTGGTGGTGCGATTGTTATGTGATCGGTTCATGTATTTATGTTGATGGTGAGCATTCTAACACCTCGCCGTCGCGCTCAGGCATCTTCTCGGTCGGAGGCACCTGGTGCCCCTCCTCGCCCCATCTCGGGAGCGTCCGGGTCTTTCCTGTCGCCGGACTCCTGCTCGACGCCGGGGGCGTCCTTGGCCTGCGGGTCCTGCACCCGGGTGGGTTCCTCCCCCTTGCCTGCGTCCTCGCGGGCTGTGGTGCGGGCGGTCCGGTCCTCGGGGCTCGGCTTCTCCTCCCTGGCCTCGTCCGCGGCCCCGCCCTCTACCTCCCC
>JARDZQ010000175.1 GCA_029240775.1 Rubrobacteraceae bacterium
CAACTGTACTGACCACCGCTATAGATCAGAGATTTGACAGAGATTTGACAGTGACCGGGGCAAACATCGGTAAACAATGGGAAACGTGAGATACGAGAATCAGGCTTAGGTAAGGGAGTTTTGAAACGTCCAGAAACACCCATAACACCTTGACGCTGCCTTTGCACGGCGGAGGACCAGCTCGACGGTGGACGCTCGCGGGCGGAACAGGTGAGCCTTATAATGCAGGAGTGGAAGCGGGAAGGGACTTCGCTATGTTCGGCTCTAAAGCTGATCTGGCGTTTATCGCCAGGACTTTGAAGGAGAGCGTCCGAACCCTTTAGCGATATATAGGAGGCGATCTAGTGGTCAGCTACGAACCGGCGAACTCCTTCGAGACGCCGCGCTTCTCGGGCGTTCGCACCTTCATGAGGTTGCCAAACATCCAGGACCTGGAGAACGCCGACGCCGCCATCGTTGGCGCGCCCTTCGACACGGGGGCCTCCTTCCGGGCAGGGGCTCGCTTCGGCCCTGAGGGCATAAGAAGCGGTCATAGATTACGGCGACGTGTCTGTCGTCCCGGGCTACATCGAGGAGAGCTACGAGCGCATAGCGGCGGGCTTGGAGGAGGTGCACCGGGCAGGAGTGGTACCGATAGTGCTCGGTGGAGACCACTCGGTTGCGCTCCCGGAGCTGCGCGCGGCGGCCGCGGTCCACGGACCTCTGGCGCTCGTGCAGTTCGACTCCCACGCAGACACCTGGGACGCCTACTTCGGCAAGAAGTACAACCACGGCACCGTCTTCAGGCGCGCCGTTGAGGAAGGCCTGCTGGTACCAGAACACTCGATCCAGGTCGGCATGCGTGGCTCGCTCTACGACCAGGGCGATCTGGAGGCCTCCAGGGAGTTGGGCTTCGACCTCCTCACGACCGACGCGGTCAGGAAGCTCGGCATAGAGGAAACCATAGACCGCGTTCGCGAGAGGGTCGGGGAGGCCAAGGCCTACGTCTCCTTCGACGTGGACTTCGTCGATCCGGGCTTTGCTCCCGGCACTGGGACACCAGAGGTCGGTGGTTTCACAAGCCTCGAGGCGCTAGGACTCGTTCGGGGACTTTCCGGCATCGATATTGCCGGTTGCGACATCGTTGAGGTCTACCCTCATTACGATGGTCCTGGCCAAGTTACGGCTCTGTTAGCGGCTACGGTTGCCTTTGAGTTTCTGAGCCTGCTCGCCAGACTAAGAGAGGCGGTTCAAACGGGTGGCGCAGCGCTCAGCCGGTCGGAGTAAAGCGTTGGGAGAACCCAAAGCAACCCGAGAGAATAGTTAGCGCCAGAGTCAATATCCAAAGCGGCAAAGGAGCAGGAGGATGAGTTCTACTGCCGGCGAATCGAGAGGCACCGCTCACGGCGAGGTGGTCGAGGAGCACAGGCTCAGCAAGGGGTTCACCTTCCGCAGCGCGTTCGCCCTTGGCTTCGCTGACGTCTCCCCGATCGTTGCGCTCTACGCAATCTTCACGCTAGCACTGTTTACGGCTGGACCAGCGTTCTTCTGGGCTTTCCCGATCGTGCTAACCGGCCAGCTCTTGGTGGCGGCTGTTTTCGGTGAACTGGCATCGCGGTGGCCATACGCAGGCAGCGTGTATCAATGGGCGCGCCACGTCCAAGGCACGCAGTGGGGTTGGTTCGCGGCGTGGGCATACATGTGGGGCCTGACGATCGCACTTTCGGCATTGTCCTACGGCGCTGCCGGCTTTCTGCTGGAAATCTTCGATGTCGAGAACCCGACTCGGTGGTTGACCACTGCGGTCGCCCTGCTGATCATTGGCGTAGGCACCTTGGTAAACATGGTCGGTCGCCGCGTCCTCAAGGTTATGATAGTCCTGAGCATTACCGCCGAGGTGCTCGGCTCGGTCGGCCTAGGTACGGTGCTCCTACTCTTCTACCGTGTAAATCCTATCGGCACGCTTTTCGACGGATTCGGTACCCAAGGAAACGGCCTCTGGTTCACGGGACCATTTCTCGTTGCCATCGCTTTTGTGGGATGGTCCTTCCTTGGCTTCGAGGCTGCGGGCTCAATCGGTGAGGAGGTGGAGGAGCCCGAGCGCAACGTCCCGAAGGCTATTATTCTTGCCCTGCTTTTCGTCGCTCTCGTCGTCATGTACTCGAGCCTTGCGCTGATACTCGCCATCCCTAATCTGTCGAGGGTTATGTCTGCGCAAAGCGGTGATCCGGTGGCAGACACGCTCGTCGCGCACTTCGGCGCCGGGATCGGTCGACCATTGCTAATCTTGTTCGTAATCGGCTTTCTCTCTAGCTTCCTTGCCGTTCAGGCTGCCGTGTCGCGCTGTGTATGGGGATCAGCACGGGATCGCTCACTGCCCGGCTCCGGCTTGCTCGACCAACTGCGGGGGCCGGAGCGGCTTCCAATCTACTCGATCCTGTTGACCGGAATAGTTGCCAGCTTGCTGGTCCTGCTGGCCGGCTCAGACCTCTACAGCGTTCTCATCAACTTCACGACCATCGGTTTCTACATCGCCTTCGGCGTGCCCGTTGCCGGTGCCGCGCTCGCGCACCTAAGGGGAACATGGACACCAGGCGTGTTCAGCCTCGGCCGCTGGAGCGCTCCGGTGGCCTACCTCGCGACAATTTGGGTCACGCTGCAGACGATCAACATCGTCTGGCCGCGTCCAACTCCAGGCACGCCCTGGTACATCACATGGAGCATGGTGATAACGACCGTCGTCCTCGGAGCCATCGGGATCGTGGTCTATTTGAGCGTGAGAGGACGTATCGAGGCACCCATCGGTGACCGCCTCAGATCGGCCAGCGCTCAGGTGCTATCCGCGACCGGGCTGACGACACCGGATGAGAGGGCATCGTCCGTAGATCGTGACCCCGACAGGGATAGCTGAGAGGACCACACACGCTCAGCAAGACCGCAGGATGGCGCGTGAGCCTGATCGAGCTACAACGGTAACCGAGCTTTCCACAGGTGGCGGGGAAGCTGTGGGCTGGGTCCCTCCCCCGCACCCAGAGCCTAAGACGGTTCAGTGTTTACCGTCATTATGACTTGGGCAGTGAAGCACGTCCAACCCAGTCATCGGTGGCGATAGTTGAGAGGAGCACCCAGATGACACCTGAAGATCACCCTCCAAAAGTTGCGTTAATCACGGGGGCCGCAAGCGGCATCGGGGCCGAGATCGCGACACTACTAAGCAAGCGGGGTTGGAAGGTCGCCGGGCTTGATTTGCGCGGATCCAGCACCGATTCGTCGCTCATCGCCGACGTGGCGGATCCTGTGGGCATGCGCGCGGCAGTCGACCAGGCGACGCGTGAACTAGGCCCGATCTCGCTGCTCGTTACCGTAGCCGGACATTACGAGATGCTACCGATCTCGGAGATCGGGATCGAGAGGTGGCACCGTATGTTGGCGGTGCACCTGGGCGGCACCCGCAACGCCTGCGCCGCCGTACTGCCAGGCATGGTCGAGAGAGGTAAGGGGCATGTAATAACGATCTCCTCGGAGCTTGCCCTCGCCGGCGGGGACGGAGACGCCCACTACGTGGCGGCGAAGGGTGCGATCATCGGCTTTACCAAGAGCCTCGCCGCCGAGGTCGCGGGCAGGGGTGTGAGGGTGAACTCCGTCGCCCCCGGCCCGACGGACACTCCACTGCTCGCGCCGGACTCGCCATGGAGGGATCCCCTTTTCCTCGAGACCCTGCCGCTGCGCAGGCTCGTGCGCCCTGAGGAGGTCGCCGAGGCCGTGCTCTTCCTCGCCGAGGAGGGCGACTACTTCTGTGGGCAGATTATCTCCCCGAACGCGGGGGCCGTGATCTGATGTCAGCGATGAGCGACGCGAACCCGCTCGCGGGGACTGTGGCACTCGTCACAGGCGCCGCGCAGGGAATCGGACGGGCCACGGCGCTTAGGCTCGCCGCTGACGGCGCCGCCGTCGCCGTAAACCACCGCGTGCCGTCTCCCGAGCTCGACGAGGTTGCCAAGGCTTGCGGTGGCGTGACGGCGGTAGCGGACGTCTCGGACCCCGGGGCGGTCGAGGAGATGGTGGTTCGCATCACAAACAGCGTGGGGCCGATCGATCTGCTCGTCGCGAACGCCGCCTACATGTCTATGGGCTCCTTCCTTGAGCAGGACGAGGCGGACTGGTGGAGACAGGTAGACACCAACCTGTCGGGAACCTTCTACCTCGTCCGGTCCGTGCTACCCGGCATGCGCCGGCTAGCAGGCGGGTGCATCGTGATCATAAGCTCCGAGTGGGGCGTGATTGGCTGGTCGAACGCCACCGCCTACTCCGCCTCCAAGGCGGGCCTAATAGCCTTCGGCAAGACGTTCGGGCGCGAGCTGGCCTCCGAGAACATCATCACCAACGTCATCGCTCCCGGTGTCATAGACACCCCACAGCTCGAGAATGATGCAAGGGACGCCGGCGTCTCCGCGGAGGAGATAAGGGCCCGCTACGTTGCCGAGACGCCATTGGGGCGCATCGGACGCCCGGAGGAGATCGCCGCCACCGTGGCGTTCCTTGCGCGCGAGGGGTCGGCGGCACTCGTCGGTCAGATTCTGCAGCCTAACGGGGGCACGACGAGGGGCGGTGCGTGGTGACGGACGCCGATTATCGACCGACCATCGGAGACTGGCGCGAGGGTGCCGCCGCGGTTGCCGTTCTCTCCTTCGATGTGGATGCCGAGGCCCCTATCCTCGCCGAGGGCGACCACTATGCCGAGGACCTCTCGGCCATGTCGCATCAGGCTTACGGCCCGCGCGTGGGTGTACCTCGTATCCTTGAGCTTCTCGCCGCACACGAGATCAAGGGCACCTTCTTCGTGCCCGGCGCCACGGCCGAACGCTGGCCGGGTACCGTCGAGAACATCCTCGACGCCGGGCACGAGGTCGCCCTGCTCGGTCACACCCACCGCGTGCTCCCGGGCATGACGATCGAGGAGCAGCGCCGCGACCTGGAACTCGGTCTCGCAGCCCTCGCTCGCCTCGGCACCCAGCCACGCGGCTACCGCGCGCCCTACTGGAGGTTGACACAGGCGACCCTCGACCTTCTCGCAGGCTACGGTATCCACTACGACTCGTCTTTAATGGATGACGACAAACCATGCCGTCTGGCGACCGTCTCGGGGACCGTCGCCGAGTTGCCGGTCCACTGGTCGCTCGACGACTGGGAGCAGTACGCCTTTCTGCCCGATCCGGATATCGGCCAGCAGATAGAGAGCCCTCTCAAGGTCGTCGAGCTCTGGACGGCCGAGCTCGATGCAATGCGCTGGACCAACTCCTTGTGTGTCCTGACGTGTCACCCGTTCCTCAGCGGTCGACCCTCTCGCGTGCAGGCGATAGAGAGCTTTATAGAGTTCGCACTGGACTGCGGTGACATCCGTTTCTCCCGGGCGGACCGGCTCGCGGATGCTGTTCTGGGAAATCCCGATGTGTAAGAAAGGAGCTCGGCTTGAGCACACCCGAGCGACACAGGGAAGCAGACCCCACGATGTGGTCAACCCTGCTGCGGCGGGGTTGGCGAACTCTTTCCTCCGTCTGCCACACGTGTCCCCAAGCGCTGGGGAGATGGCCTCCAGGGGAGTGG
>JARDZQ010000176.1 GCA_029240775.1 Rubrobacteraceae bacterium
GGGTCACGCCGTTGTCGTCGGCGCTGTCAACGCCATGACGATCAAAGGCGGAGAAGGCGTTGCCAGAGGCGCTGTCGTCGTCGGTGCTAGTAAAGAAGTGAGGCGGAAAGATGCTGGGAAGGCTCCGCAACCAGCGGGGCCTTCTTATTTCTTATACCTACCGCCGCTGGCTGCCCCTGATATTGTTCTTCGCGGTGCTGGGGTCGGCAGTACCAATCTTGCGCCGATAAGTGTGGCGTCTATGGCTAGGACCTCCTTCGCCAGTCTACCCGGTAGTAGTGCCAGCCAGGTTAGTATCGCGCACCGCCGTCAATGGCGTTCCTGGCCTAGACACGATCCGGGGTGCCTCTCCGAGGTGCCCCTCCGAGGTGCTTCTTCCTCGGACACTCCTCGACGAGGGTATCTCTATCCACTTGCCTGTTTTGAAGTAGCTTTTTCGGAACTTAGCAACACTTAGCAACTCTCATGTAACTGTAAGAACAGTCCACTTGGGGTATTGCACCTCGTCGCAATCTTTGCGAAACTTAATATTAACCATGCAGGCCAGCGTAACCTAGCTCTACTAGGGAGGGTTACTTTGGCACAAAGCGAATGCAGCGGGGTCGCTGGCCGAAATGGGTAGGGAGGCAAACTAGGGAAGGGGGTGAAGTAATGGCTCAGGCCGAACACAATCGTCGAGGTTGTCTAAGGCGCAGGAGGCGCTGTCGTCGCAGGGACAGTGCCATTCGTCGCAGGCGTTGCCGGAACCGTTTACGGCGACGCTGTCGCAACCAGCGCCGCCGCTAACTTCATGCGGTGTTAGGTGATGGGAGGGCCCCGTTGGTTGCGGGGCCTTCCAACATGTAGGATAGGAATTCATGGTGGTCCGAGAAAGCGTGGCAAAACTCAAGCGGAGAGTTCGCCTTCTGCTGCCGGAGATGGCGGAAGGGGACGGGTTCGTAGCCGCTGCTCCCGTGATGGAGCTGCGGGAGATCTTCAGGCGCTTCTGGCCCTACGCGCGTCCCTACCGCCGCTGGCTGCCCCTGATACTGCTCTTCGCGATGCTGGGGTCGGCGCTACAGGCGGCTACGATATGGATGTACAAGATCCTCGTGGACGAGGTTCTGGTGCCACGGGACTTCGGGCTCCTCTTGTGGGTGGTGCTGGCGTACCTCGGGCTTACGCTGGCCGAGGGGGTCGTGAGCTTTTTCGAGGAATATTCTTCGGCTTGGGTGGGGGGACGTTTCATCGTCTCGCTACGCACCGATCTTTTCCGGCACCTGCAAGATCTCTCCTTGAGCTTCTTCGACCGGCGCAGCGTCGGAGACATGCTCACGCGCATCTCGGACGACACCGAGGAGATCGAAGAGCTCTTGGTCTCGGAGTTCGGCGAACTCCTAACCTACCTGTTTCAGTTCGTCTTCTTTGTCGGGGCACTCTTCTATTTGCAGTGGCGGCTGGCGTTGGTGTCACTCATCGCTATCCCGCTGTTCTTGCTCACGGCTCGATACTTCTCGCGGAAGATCAGACGTGCAACCCGCGAGGAGCGACGCCGCAGCGGGTCGATAAGCGCGGTGGCAGAGGAGAGCCTGTCCAACGCCACGCTGGTGCAGGCCTACAACCGACAGGAGAACGAGGTCTCCCGCTTTCGCCGGGAAAACGAGGGTAGCTTTGTTGCCGATATGGCCGCGACCCGTCTCGACGCCCTGTCCGCGCCCCTCGTCAACGTCATCCAGGTGGCCGGTGTTGGCGTGGTGATAGCCGCGGGAACCTGGGAGCTCTCCCAAGGCCGCCTCACGATCGGCGGCTTGCTCGTCTTCCTGGTTTATCTGAGTCAGCTCTACGGTCCGGTTCAGGGCGTAAGCGAGACGCTAAACACCTTCTACGAGGCCACGGCCGGGGCCGAAAGGGTCATCGAGTTTTTCGACCAGAAGCCTTCGGTAACGGAACAGGAGGGCGCGTTGGCTCTGAACCTTCCTCAGGGCCACGTGGAGTTCGACTCGGTGCGCTTTAGCTACCCGGGCAACGAGAAAGAGGCGCTCTCTGACGTCTCCTTCGAGGTCGGCCCCGGCGAGGTCCTCGCGCTCGTTGGCGCTAGTGGTTCGGGGAAGTCCACGGTCGTAAAGCTGCTCTTGCGCTTCTTCGACCCCGACGCCGGCGCCGTCCGGCTCGACGGCCACGACCTTCGCGAGCTGAACCTCCACTCGCTGCGCGAGAACGTCGCGGTCTTACTGCAGGAGACCCTCGTCTTCGGCGGGACGGTGCGCGAGAACATCGCCTACGGGAAGCTCGAGGCGAGCGAGGAGGAGATCGTCGCCGCTGCCAAAGCCGCCGACGCCCATGGGTTTATAGAGGCGCTGCCCAAAGGGTACGACACTGTGATCGGACAGAAGGGAAGGCTCCTCTCCAACGGGCAGAGGCAGCGGCTTGCCATAGCGCGCGCCATGATCCGGGACGCCCCGGTCCTCGTCCTCGACGAGCCGACCACGGGGCTTGACGCGAGGTCGAGCGAGAACGTGATGGTCCCGTTGCAGCGTCTGATGGAAGGACGCACCACTATCGTTATCTCGCACAACCTCCTTACCGTCCGCCACGCGACCAGGATCGTCGTGCTGGAGGAGGGGTGCATCGCCGAACAGGGAACACACCGGGAGCTCTTGGAGAGGAACGGCAGCTACGCTCGCCTCTATCGCCTGCACCGAACGGAGGAGAGCGCGGCCCACGAGCTGTGACAGACTTCGAGGACACGAAAGAGATCATCGAAGTTCCGCCACCGCTGGATGCCGGGGAGTCCGACGAGTGCCGTTATGAACAGCCGGAGCGCTGGGCCGAGTCCGTCCGCCCCTACCGGCACGTGCCTGGCGCTTTCAGCGACCTATTGCGTGGCCGCCTCGACCCTGCCTAGCGCCCACCGGTCGCAGAACTCGCCAACGCCCCGAACAAGCTCTGTTTCTGCCCTGATGGGGCCCCCAGAGCACCTTCGCCACGCCCTGGAGAGGATGATAGAACTCGAGGGAAGAAGCTCGCGGGGCAACCCGGCTTGGAGATGGATGTGTGGCTCGAGAAGCTGGGCGAGGCAGAAAGGATGCGAAGCGGCTTCTATGATTTCATGGCCAAGGGATTAATGACCCACGAGGAGCTTGGGGCAATGCTCAGAAGGCTTGAGAAACCCGCGCCTTGGCTGAGCGGGAGCTGGAGGTGTCGCG
The DNA here is from genome assembly GCA_029240775.1 of Rubrobacteraceae bacterium. Classification (GTDB taxonomy): domain Bacteria; phylum Actinomycetota; class Rubrobacteria; order Rubrobacterales; family Rubrobacteraceae; genus JALYGY01. The sequence continues at coordinate 3,186 of JARDZQ010000176.1, forward strand.
GAGAAGGAAAGAATGGCTAGCGCTGCTGCGACAAGGCAAGGAAATCCTTTTGGAGTCCTACGCCAGTATGGCACCCGAGGCTCCCGAAGCACTCACCTCGGAGGAGCGACACCGACTCCATAGGATGCTGCGGCTAAGAGTGGTGGTGAACCCCGACAGGAACATCGAGGTTACCGAAGTCCTGGTCCGAGGGTTTACGTCGACAGAAACGATATTAAGATAGCAGCTTGGTATGGACGCCGGAGAACCAGTGTTGCGACGAGGGACCATGATGCCGGAGGACACGAGCAACCCGTGGGTGACCCTCTCGTCCAGGCGGGTCTACGAGAACCCCTGGATCTCGGTGCGCGAGGATCGGGTGCTCCGCCCGGACGGCGAGCCGGGGATCTACGGCGTCGTGCACTACAAGAACGTCGCCGTCGGGGTCCTCGCCGTCGAAGACGACCACGTCTACCTCGTCGGGCAGTACCGCTACCCGCTGGAGATGTACTCGTGGGAGATCCCGGAAGGCGGCTGCCCGGAGGGCGAGGAGCCGCTGCGCGCCGCCCAGCGCGAGCTCAAGGAGGAGACCGGGCTGGAAGCAAAGAGCTGGCACAGAATCGGGGAGGCGTACCTGTCGAACTCCGTGGCCGACGAGTACGCGGTGTGGTTCCTCGCAACCGGTCTCGCACCCGGCGAGGTGCGGCCCGAGGGCACGGAGAAGATCAGGGTCCGCCGCGTCCCGCTGCGCGAGGCGCTGGAGATGGCGCTAAACGGTGGGATCACCGACGCCCTCAGCATCGTCGCGCTCACGAGCTACGCTCTCCAGCGCGGCGCATGATGCGGTGCTCGCCAACGTCTGGAGGGACGGGACCGTGAACGTGCTCGCCCTCGCGGGCGGGGTCGGCGGCGCGAAGCTGGCCGCGGGCCTCGAGGCCGTACTCGCTCGGGGGGAGCTCTCGGTGGTCGTAAACACCGCCGACGACTTCGACCTCTGGGGATTACACGTCTGCCCGGACCTCGATACCGTCATGTACACCCTGGCCGGGATCGCCAACCCCGAGACAGGCTGGGGAATCGGGGGCGAGTCGTTCGACGCCCTGGAGATGCTCTCTCGCTACGGCGAGGATACCTGGTTCAAGCTGGGCGACAGGGACCTCGCGACCCACATCCTGCGCACCGCGAGGCTGCGCGCCGGAGAGACGTTGACGCGTATCATCGCAGACCTCTCGACGGCGCTTGGTATCGGGAGCGCTATCCTCCCCATGTGCGACGAGCCGGTCGCGACCGTCCTCGACACCCCGGACGGCCCGCTCGAGTTCCAGGAGTACTTCGTGCGCCGCGGGCAGAGGGACGAGGTGCTCGGGATGTGGTTGCGCGGCATAGGCGACGCCAGGCCCACGGACGCCGTACAGGAGGCGCTGGCCGTAGCAGACCTCGTGGTTCTCTGCCCCTCTAACCCGGTCGTGAGCATCGGCCCGATCCTGGCGGTCCCCGGGATGCGCGAGGCGCTCGCCTCAGCCCCCGTACCCAGTGTCGCGGTGAGTCCCATCGTCGGCGGACGCGCGCTCAAGGGACCTGCGGACAGGATGCTCGCCTCTCTCGGAGTCGAGGTCTCGCCGGTCGGGGTGGCCCGGATGTACGAGGGGCTTGTGGACGGCATGGTCATAGACGGCGTGGACGGGGGAGAGGGCGACAGGATCGAGGCTCTCGGGATGCGTGTGCTCGCGACCGCTGCGGTTATGCGCGACGCTCCGGACAGGGCGCGCCTCGCGCGGGAGGTCCTTGATTTCGGCACCGGGCTGGTGACGCTTTGAGCGAAGCTATGAGCATCTTCGCGGTCGTGCCGGTGAAGCATCTTGTGGAGACCAAGAGCCGGCTCACCCCGATACTGGACCCCGGTGCCCGGGCCGGTCTCACCCTCTACATGATGGG
>JARDZQ010000177.1 GCA_029240775.1 Rubrobacteraceae bacterium
GAAGTCGGAGCCGGAGATGGAGAAGAACGGAACGCCTGCCTCACCGGCGACCGCCCGAGCCAGCAGCGTCTTGCCTGTCCCCGGAGGGCCGACGAGCAAAGCACCCTTTGGTATCCTGGCGCCGAGCTTCTGGAACTTCTGCGGGGCCTCGAGGAACTCCTTGATCTCTGTGAGCTCCTGGACGGCCTCCTCGGCGCCGGCGACATCTGCGAAGGTGACCTTCGGCTGGTCCTTGGTCATCCTGCGCGCCCGGCTCTTGCCGAAGCTCATGACCCTGTTACCGCCGCCCTGCATCGAGCTCATGAACAGTATGAAGAACAGGATGATGAGCAGGATAGGCGCCAGAGTGCCGATCAGGGTGAACCAGAAGCCGTTGTTGGGAGGGTCGACCTCGAAGGGGATGTCCGCCTCGTTGAGCTGCGAGGCCACGTCGGTGAGGCTCGTGTAGGGGTACTCGAACTCCTTGGGCTCTCCCCCGCCCTCGGGCTTGTAGAGCCCGGTCACCGTCTGGTCCTCGTCCTTCACGGTGAGCCTGTCGGGGTCGTTCTCGGGGAGGTCGGTAACGAAGGCCCGGTCCTCGACGGCCTGCCTGAACTCCAGGTTGTTGAACTCCTCCACGTCCGGGTTACCCGCGGAGAGAACGCGGACCAGGATCACAGCGAACACCATCAGGATGATGAAGTACAGCAACCCGCCGCTTCTCAAGATTCTGCCCAAAGCTGCCTTTGCCTTCCGTAAGATGACTCTAGGACACGAGGATTATACTACCTCGCTACTCGGACAGAGGTGCGTTGTCTCACCCGATGGTTCGGGTAGCCCCGTCAGGCCTTGGCGAAGACCTCGGGCTTGAGGACGCAGATGTCCGGGAGATTGCGGTAGGCGCCGGCGTAGTCCAGCCCATAGCCGACAACGAACTCGTCTGGAACCTCGAAGCCTAGGTACTTGACGTCCAGCTCCACGCGCCGCCGGGATGGCTTGGTGAGGAGCGCGCAGATCTCCAGTGAGGCAGGCTTGCGAGCCTGCAAGGAGCGCAGCAGGTAAGAGAGCGTGAGCCCGGTGTCTATGATGTCCTCGACGACGAGGACGTGCCTGCCTGTAATGTCCTCCTCGAGGTCTTTGAGGATGCGCACCACGCCGCTGCTCGAGGTACCCGTCCCGTAGGAGCTTATGTCCATGAAGTCGATCTCGCATGGAAGGTCTATGTTGCGCATGAGGTCGCCCAGGACTATGACGGCGCCGCGCAGGACGCCTACAAGGAGCAGCCTCTCGCCGCTGTAGTCCCGCGTGATGATCTCCCCCAGCTCGCGCACCTTGTCCTGGATCTCAGACGATGATATGAGCACCTCTTTGACGTCGGGCATCAGACTGGACATCTTCACGAAACCCTGCTCACCTCCAACCTCAGCACTCTCTGCGTCGCCTCATCCACCTTGAACCCCTCGCCCAGCTCCCCGAGAAAGATCCAGGCCACCTCGCCACCCACTCCCACGGCCACCGGCGTTCGGCGCCGCAGGTCTCTGGGCACCTTCCGGTCCATCATCGCCCGCAAGACCTTCTTGGTCCCCCCGAGGCCTAACGGCCGGATGATATCCCCCTCCCGCGCCAGCCGCACCTCGTAAGGACCTTTCGACGCGTCGAGGTAAGCGACCTCAGCTCTCGACGCATCTGCCGGGTCGTAGCGGGAGACCTCGCGCGCCGAGATCTTCCACCCGGCGAAGACGATCTCTCCGACCCGGAGCTCCTCTCTCTCCTCCTTCGGCTCCTCCGCCGGATAGAGGGAGATCTCCTCCCCGGCGCGCCCCGAGGCGACCACCCCACCCGGCAGGTCCAGCGTGCGAGTGCCCTCTGTCTTCGCTCCTAGACTCAGCACCGCCTCGACGAGCACGGAGCTCAAGGGTGGCGCCCCCGGGAGCAGGACCGAGTAAGCACACCGCACCGCGTAGCGCCGCAGGGCGGGCGGCAGCTTCGAGAGTTCTTTCGCGGGCAGCACAGCCTCGCCGCTCCGGCGCTCGACGATCTCCGCCGCCAGCTCTTCGAGGACTTCGAGGTCTTCGCGGGCGAGAGCCGCGGCGCGCGCGAGGTTTCGAGCAGCCCCCGGATAGAGCTCCTCGAGAACCGGCAGTACCTCCAGACGGACCCGGTTGCGGGCGTACTTGCCGGTAAGGTTCGTGGGGTCCGTACGATACGGCTGGCCGAGGGCGGAGAGGTAGTCAAGGACCTCCCGCCGTGACCGCTCGATGAGGGGCCGCGCCAGGCGCCCCCGCACCGGCGGGATGCCGGAGAGACCACGCAACCCGGCGCCGCGCGCCAGGTTGATCAGGACGGACTCGGCGACATCGTCTGCGGTGTGCCCGGTGGCGATGGTCGGCACACCCAGCTCATCGGCGGCCGCCTCCGCGAGCCGGTATCTCTCGTCGCGCGCGCGCTCCTGCACGTTCGAACCCTCGCCGAGCGAGAGCCGCCGCACCTCGCAGCGCACGCCCAGCCACTCGCACAGAGAACGCACGAACTCCGCATCCTCCCTGGACTCATCTCCGCGCAGACCGTGATCCACGTGCAGCACCGCGGGCTCTCCCCCAAGCTCGACGAGCGCCCGCAGCAGCGCGACCGAGTCGGGGCCTCCCGAGACCAGCGCCAGCAGGCGACCCAGATCCATCCCATAACGCTCCGCCGTCAGCCGCACGGCGCCCGCGAAGTCCTCCGGTCTCATGGAGACAGTTTACAGCGGCTCGCGGAGTGGCCTTCCGAGACCAGCGCCAGCGGGCATCAGGTCTCAGGCGTCAGGGTTGGTAGCTAGAGGCATCTCGTTTACCGACGGAGGCTCTCATGAGGCGATGGATCTAGCTTCACGAACGTCGTTGAACGTCCACGGGCGAAGATCGCCCCGCTCCTCCGCGCCCCGGACGAGACCGAGGGTGAGGAGCCCGGCGGCAGTGAGACGGCGCAGACGTAGGCGAGGTAGATGAGGGCGTTGGGCTCGGTCGCCCGCGGCGAGAGCACCGAGAGGAAGGCGACCGGCAACAACACCGCAGCCGCCGGTATGGAGTGGCGCACGAGCGTCTTGAGACTCCCCGGTAGGGTCGCCTCGTCCACGTAGCGCAAGGTGACCAGAGCCAGCACGAGCAGGACGCCCCCGTGGGCTTGCTCCGCCCGCCAGAGGTCCTGCCTGAGCTCGTTCTCGGCGTAGGCGGGGTCACCCGTTAGCAGCGAGAGGATGCTCGCCCCGCCGTAGACGACCGCCGGCATGAGCAAGACCCCCGCTACGAGCCGGAACTGCGGGCTCACTTGTCTCCCTCCTCGAGCGTCCCGGACCTTCCCCACAGGGCATAGAAGAGTGCCCCATCCCGCACCCGCACCTCCAGATGCCCGCCCTCGGCGAGCTCGCGCAGCATCTCGTCGGCCGCGGCTACGGAGAGCGAGGTCTCCATGGCCGCCCGGGTGGGCGTGAGCTCGCCCCGCTCCCGCAGAGCCCGCAGCAACTCCCTCTCCAGGCTCTCCGCCGGGCGGGAGCGGCCCCTGCCTTCAGAGAACCCCGCGACGCCGCGGACCAGAAGGGCGAAGGCCGGGAAGGAGACCCAACCGTATGTCGTGAACACCCACCAGAGGCCGGGGGCGAACGCGACCAGCAACAGCCCGGAGAGGACCACGGGCACGAGCACCGCTAACCCCGTCACCGCCATGGCCCACGGCCCCATCTCCTCTACGTCGAGCTCGAAGAACCCGGTTGGCCCCACAGGCAGTCCCCACACGCCTCGTCCGCGGTTCTCCCCGCACGCCTCCACGCTCTCGAGCCTCGGCGTGCGCCTCGCCAGAGATCCACCACACATCATCCGCTCTACCTCCTCGCTCCCGACAACCGTCGCCATTCCAGACCCACGTTATATTACTGATCGGTTACTAACTAGACTGGGCAAATTTTTTCCTCATCTCTCCGCTTGGGTCGTGAACTCCTTCGGCCACGCTTTCTTTCCGAGCCTAGGCATGAGCCCGATCGCGGCGTCAACCGTAAGGAGCATACCGGTAGCGAAGAAGTGCCAGACCTCTTCCTCGCTCGCTCCGCTGGCATCCTGCACGAAGCGCCAGAGTCCTGCGTAACGTTCACCTACCGCCTCGCGCACCTCGGGGTCGTCAGCTGCGGCGAAGCCCTGGAGCAGCATGAGCATGTCCTCGCGCCTGAAGCGCGAGAGGTTGTAGGAGCGGCCCATCTCCTCCAGCGCGTTCTTCGGGTCCGTCTCGGCGGCCTGGCGGAACGCCTCCTGGACGCGGTCGCAGACCCGCCCGGTCGCGGCGAGGAAGAGATCCCGCTTCGTCCCGAAGAGCCTGTAGACGTAGGGCTGCGAGACACCGACGCTCGCCGCCAGGTCTTCGACAGAAGCGCCCCGCAGCCCCCGCGCGGCGAACTCCGAGATGGCGGCCTCGAGGATCTGAGCCCTCCGCTCCTCAGCCGTCCTGCGCTGCCCGCTACCTTTCCTCTCGAGCGTCATATTTGTTAGTATGTACTTACTAATCAGATTTGTCAACGGTTCACGAGCAGGTATCCGGGCTGCGGTTGGGCTGGTATGTCAGAAGACGTTGGGTCCCGGCATCCCGGAGGGTCCCGGTCGGGAGAGGCGCGGGCCCGCCGGCCGGGCGGGTACGGAGGGAGCACCGTTCAGGGCGCCGCTGGCGGGGGTTGGAGAGAAGGCGGGACCACTGGAGACGGCTACCGGGACGGGAGCGGCTTGAGCCGCGGGAACTACGGGTGCAGGAGCGACCTCTACGGGTGCAGGAGCGACCTCTACGGGTGCAGGAGCGACCTCTACGGGTGCAGGAGCGACCTCTACGGGTGCAGGAGCCTCCTCCACGGGTGCGGGGACGAAGGTCTCGGCCGCGGCCTGCCGGGCACTCGCCTTGTGCAGTGCGGCCGGTTCGGGAACCGATGCGGCGACGAGCCGATCAGCTCTGGCGCGGATCCGCTCGCCACGTGAGTTCGCGGCGGGCTCGGCTACGGGTGCAGCGTCTGCGGGCTCGGACCGGCGAGTCGGGGCGCGTTCTCTTGTGGGGGTAGGTTGCTGCTCTGGAGAAGCGGCCAGGGCGAACTGATTCTCGCTGATAGG
>JARDZQ010000004.1 GCA_029240775.1 Rubrobacteraceae bacterium
CGCAGCTCGTGCGCCGAGGTGAAGCCTTTTCTCCTCAGGTAGCGGACGGCGTGGCGGGTGGAGATGATCGGGGTTGCCTTGTTGAGACTGCGCTCGGCGACACGGTCGAAGTGGTCCCCGTGCAGGTGCGAGAGCAGCACGAAGTCGAGCGGGGGGAGGTCCTCCATCTCCAAGGCCGGATTCGTCCGGCGCCGCGAGGTCAAGCCGTACCCGAGGTGGACGTGGTCGCTTGCGTGCAGGAAGTTCGGGTCGGTCAGGATGGTGAAGCCTGCGTAGCGGATCACCACCGTGGCCGTCCCGACGAAGAAGATGGAGCCTCGTTCGAGGTCCGGCCTCTCGTTCCTCCTGGGAAGTACGAGTGACTTCCCTTCGCTAATAACCGCCACTCGTCCTCTCCTGGCGACTAGTTGGGCTGCGGGAAGGCCTGCAGATCCTCCAGGACCTGCTCCTGCCCTGAGAACTCGTGCCGGCTCAGGCCCTCTAGCATCCGGATCATGGCGTCCGGGGCACCGTTCTGCTGGGCAACGCTGACCACCTCTTCCTTGCTCGCCGGGTAGTCGACGCCTTCCAGGTATTGCTGTGCGTCGTCGGGGTTGAAGTCCACTGCAGCCTCCAGCGTCGTGGGCACTTCCGGCTATATTCCCCGATGACCGAGCCCGTAACGCTAGAGCTCCCAGAGCACCCGATACACCTCGAGCGCCAGACGCCGGCATCCCTCCGGCAGGTCCTGGAAAGGGATCTCACGCCTGAGACGCTCGCAGGGCGGACGGCCCCGCCGCAGCGCTCCGCCGTCCCCTATTCGCACGGGATCGTCATTCATGGTGAGTAGAGGTACTCGCCTGGTTTCCTGCTGGAGAGAAAGCCCGTGAGTACGACGGTGTAGCGTTCGGCGGTCACGCGCCGGCGTCGGAGCATCAGAGGTAGCGGGGCACGCCGTCCGGCAGCAAGGGATCTCGCCTGTCTTTGAAGCTCATGGGATCATTAGCCCGGGAAGGATTGACCACGTAGGTGACCGGAGGCAAAATTCGTCTTCTAGTACATAACCCGACGTCAGGGGGTTGAGTAGTGAGCGAAGGCTTCGTGTCGCGCGGCTTTCGGGGCCGCCGCAGGCAGACAGACGACCGCCTGCCGCCGGGCCAGTACCTGGTAGAGGGCTTCCCCGTCCTCAGCGCCGGCCCGACGCCGCGCACACCGCTCGACGAGTGGGACTTCTCGATCTCCGGCGAGGTCGACGAGCCGAAGAGGTGGACGTGGGAGGATTTCCAGGCGCTACCATCGGAGGAGATCACGCGCGACATCCACTGCGTCACCAAGTGGTCGAAGCTCGGAACTGCGTGGGAAGGGGTCTCCATAGACACGCTGCTCGAAGGGGTCGAGACCGCCGCGGAGCACGTGCTCGCCTTCTGCGACGGTGGCTACACAACCAACCTGCCGCTCGAGGACGTCACGGGTGGCCGCGCCTGGATCGCCTACGCCCACGACGGCAAGCCGCTCGAACCAGAGCACGGAGGTCCGGCTCGCCTGCTCGTGCCGCACCTCTACTTCTGGAAGAGCGCCAAGTGGGTACGGGGCCTGCAGCTCACCACCTACGACATACCCGGTTTCTGGGAGTCGCTCGGCTACCACAACTATGGCGACCCGTGGCGCGAGCAGCGCTACTGGGGTGACTGAGATGGCCGAGATCCGGCACCCGAGGCTCGCCTGGCAATTCGGCGAGGTCGTCGAGACCCACCCCGCCACACCCCGCGCCAAGAGCCTCTTACTCGACGTACCGGGCTGGGAGGGGCACAAGGCTGGCCAGCACGTGGATATCCGCCTCACCGCCGAGGACGGCTACCAGGCCCAGCGCAGCTACTCCATCGCCTCGGCGCCCGAGGATAACAGGGTCGAGCTCGTTGTCGAGCGCCTCGACGACGGCGAGGTCTCCCCGTACCTGACCGACGAGCTGCGACCCGGGGATAAGCTAGAGTTGCGCGGACCGATAGGCGGCTGGTTCGCCTGGGAGGCGAAAGACGGAGGACCGCTGTTCTTCGTAGCCGGAGGTTCGGGCATCGCGCCGCTTATGGCCATGATCCGTCACCGCGCCGCCGCAGGCAGCGACGTCTCCTGCCACCTCCTGTACTCGTCCCGTTCACGCGAGGAGACGATCTTCGCAGAGGAACTCGACCAGCTCGCCGCCTCGGACGGCTCCCTGCAGGTGTTCCACACCCTCACCCGCTCGCAACCGCCCGACTGGACGGGCTACGCACGCCGCATCGACCGTGTGATGCTCGCGGAGGTCTCTCCGGAAGAGAATCCCCTCGCCTTCGTCTGCGGTCCCACGCCGCTCGTCGAGTCGGTCGCGACGGAGCTCGTGGGGCTCGGGCACGACGCGAGGCGCATAAAGACCGAACGCTTCGGACCGACGGGAGGATGAAGATGGACGAACGCAGGCTGGACGGAAACGCCGTCGGGGGGCTCTTGGGCGAGGTCTTCACCTTCGAGGTGACGATGGCCGAGGCCGCCTGCGACCGTTGCGGCACCGTCGCGCACGTGGGCGAGACGATGGCGTACGTGACCGAGATCGGCACGGTCGTCCGCTGCGCCAGGTGCGACAACGCCCTCATCCGCATCGCCCAGAACCCGCGCGGCTACTTCCTCGACCTGCGGGGCGTCAGCTACCTGCGGTTCTGAGAGCGCTCCTGATGTGTACCCTCTGAACGCCCCGACAACGAAAGTGGGGCCGGTGACCCGCCCCCCTTTCTCAACGCTCGAAACAGAGCTGCTTACACGGAGTCGGAGGGCTTGATAAAGAAGGCGGGGTCCTCGGCGGCGAAAGCCAGCCACTCGTCGTCGGCCGTGCGCTTCGATGCCTCGGGAGCGTTCCGAGCGACTCCCTGCCCCGGAGTGGGCGACACGCCGGACACCAGACTCCCCTTCTCCTCACCAGCCTTGCGTACGTCGCTCTCCTTCATTCGCCACCCCTTTCCGCGCCTACAGGAAGGGGGCCGTACGCACAGCCCCCCGCAACCTGATACCCGCAGCCCGAAGCCTACTGAACGAACTGCTCCTCCTCGGTGGAGCCCGTGAGGGCCGTGGTGGAGGCGGTCCCGCCGGCGACGACCTGGGCCACCTCATCGAAGTAGCCGGCGCCGACCTCGCGCTGGTGCTTGGTCGCGGTGTAACCGTACTTCTCGGCGGCGAACTCGGCCTCCTGCAGCTCGGAGTACGCGGCCATCCCGCGGTCCTTGTAGTCCCGCGCCAGCTCGAACATGCTGTAGTTGAGGGAGTGAAAGCCAGCGAGAGTAACGAACTGGTACTTGTAGCCCATCGTGCCGAGCTGATCCTGGAAGGTGGCGATGTCCTCATCTCCGAGCTTCGCCTTCCAGTTGAACGACGGCGAACAGTTGTAAGCGAGCAGCTTGCCGGGGAATCGCTCGTGGATCGCCTCCGCGAACTCCCTGGCCTCATCGATGTTCGGCTCGGAGGTCTCGCACCACACCACGTCGGCGTACGGCGCGTACGCGAGACCCCTGGCTATCGCGTAATCCAGCCCGGGCCTGATGCGGTAGAAGCCTTCGGCGGACCTCTCCCCGGTGAGGAACGGCGCGTCGGCCGGGTCGACGTCTGAGGTAATGAGCTTCGCCGCGTCGGCGTCAGTGCGCGCGACGATGACGGTAGGCACCCCCATCACGTCCGCCGCGAGCCGCGCGGAGATCAGGTTCCTTATGCCCTGCGCCGTCGGCAGGAGGACCTTGCCACCCATGTGCCCGCACTTCTTCTCGGACGAGAGCTGGTCCTCGAAGTGGACGCCCGCAGCACCTGCCTCGATCATGGCCTTGGTGATCTCGAAGACGTTCAAGGCGCCCCCGAAACCAGCCTCGCAGTCGGCGACGATAGGCGCGAACCAGTGGATACCGTTCTGGCCCTCCGCGTGGTGGATCTGGTCCGCCCTTTGCAACGCCTGGTTGATGGCCTTGACCAGCTGCGGCCCGCTGTTGGCCGGGTACAGGCTCTGGTCAGGGTACATCTGCCCCGCCAAATTAGCGTCAGCCGCAACCTGCCAGCCGGAGAGGTAGATCGACTCGAGCCCCGCCTTGACCTGCTGCACTGCCTGGTTGCCCGTAAGGGCCCCCAGTGACTGCACGTAGTCCCTCGTGCCCATCAACTCCCACAACCGCTCCGCGCCCATCCGGGCGAGCGTGTGCTCGATCCTGACGGACCCCCGCAAACGCGCCACATCCTCCGCCGAATACGGACGCTCGATGCCCTCCCAGCGCTCACCCTCCCACTCCCGCGCTATCTCCGTAACAGCACCGTTCCCGTTATGCATCGCCTCTCCTCTCCTACCGCAGTTTGCTAGCCACTTATGTGTCTAGCAAACATACGTGTAGTTTGCACAGTACCATTGTGAACAGCTTCTCGGATCGTGTCAAATGGAGCACGCGCGGTCTGGTGCGGGAGACGAGGACCGGCGGCCCGTAGGCTGCGCCGCCGGCCGGGATGTCGTGGTGGTGGGGTATATCCTCTCTCCTAGTCCAGGTACTCGTAACCGGGGAGGGTCAGGAACACGACGAAGTTATCGTCGGTGGAGATACGGTTGAAGAGCTCGGCTGCTTCATCGAAGCGGTCGTTTTTGGTACGCACCGGGTCGACGAAGCCGGGGATCTTCTCGAGCTCCTCGGAGAGGATGCTGCGGAAGAGTTCCTCGGTCACCACTGTGCCGTCGTCCAGGATGCCCTCGTCGTGGTGGATCCACTGCCACACCTGGGTGCGTGAGATCTCGGCGGTCGCGGCGTCCTCCATGAGGTTGAAGACCGGGACGGCCCCGCGGCCTGCGAGCCACGCCCCGAGGTACTGGATGCCAACGCTGACGTTATTACGGAGGCCGGCCTCGGTGACCGGCTCGTCTTTGTATGGCTCGTAGAGGTCCGCAGGGGTCACCTCGACGTCCTCGCGCAACTTGTCGAGCTGGTTCGGCTGGGGCATGACCCTGTCGAAGACTTCTTTGGCGACGGGGACCAGTCCCGGGTGCGCCACCCAGGTCCCGTCGTTGCCGTCGTTCGCCTCCCGTTCCTTGTCCTCCCGGACCTTCGCGAAGGCCTGCTCGTTCGCCTCCGGGTCGTCCTTGATCGGGATCTGGGCCGCCATACCGCCGATAGCGTGGGCGCCCCGCCTGTGACAGGTCTTGATCAGGAGCTGCGTGTAGGCCCGCATGAAGGGGACGGTCATGGTGACCTTCGCCCTGTCAGGGAGGACGAAGCCCTCCCTGTTGCGGAAGGTCTTTATGTAGGAGAAGATGTAGTCCCACCGCCCTGCGTTGAGGCCCGCCGAGTGGTCCCTGAGCTCGTAGAGGATCTCGTCCATCTCGAACGCCGCCGGAAACGTCTCTAGGAGGACGGTCGCCTTTATGGTGCCCCGCGGTATCCCGAGCTCGTCCTGGGCCAGGTTGAATACGTCGTTCCAGAGCCTCGCCTCGGGATAGTGCTCGATCTTGGGCAGGTAGAAGTACGGTCCCGAACCCTGGTCGATGAGAGCTCTGGCGTTGTGGAAGAAGTACAGGCCAAAGTCGAAGAGGGAGCCCGGAACCTGGCGTCCGCCCACCGTCATGTGCTTCTCGGGTAGGTGCCAGCCGCGCGGGCGAGCGATCAGGACGGCGGGATCTTCGCCCACCTCGTAGTGCTTGCCCGTGTCGGGATCGTCAAAGGAGATCGTGCGGTTCACAGCATCCCGGAGGTTGAGCTGGCTCTCGAGCATGTTGTGCCACGTCGGGCAGTTCGCGTCCTCGAAGTCCGTCATGTAGGTGCTCGCGCCGGAGTTGAGGGCGTTGATCAGCATCTTCCGATCCGGCGGGCCCGTGATCTCTACCCGCCTGTCCTGGAGGTCGTCCGGCACAGGCGCCACCCTCCAGTCGCTCTCCCGGATGTCTTTCGTCTCAGATAAGAAGTCCGGCATCTCGCCGGCGTCGATTCGCTGCTGGAACTCTTTTCTCTTCTCCAGGACCTCGTCGACCCGCCCCCCGAATTCCCGGCTCAACTTCGCCACGAAGGCGACCGCCTCGGGCGTCAGGATCTCCGCAAACTCGTTTGGGATGGGGGCATTGATCTCTACCCCTTCGGCGTAAGCGCGCGTCTCAGCCATGACTCTCCTCTCTCTCCCGCTCTCTGCGACGTAGGACTAAAGCTGAAATACTCTAGCAAGCCGCCGCATCGTGCGCTCGGAGAGCCCTGGAGCGCCGAACCTAGGCGGCAGACGCCGCCGCAGGGACCTCCCTCGGAACCCGCCGCACGTAGACGATGCAACAGGTCGGGACACACCGCCAGCGGAAGAGCACTTGGTAATGCCCGAAGCCAATCTGGACCGGCGTCCCAATGCTGGGAACGGATGCCTCGTGGCGACGCTCCAGAATCTCTTCGCTCTCCGGGTCTCTGTACTGAACGGGGATCATATAAGCTCCTTCTCTCCAACAACGTGCTACCAAGATACCTGTCCTCTTGCTATCAGTCCAATCATTTGCATGTATCATAGATATAGGAGAAAATTATGGCAGAGCCTGTAAGCACGCTTCGCCCTGCGGGCTCCGCTCTCAGCACTCCGCCTAGCGGCAGCTTTCAACAATTCAGCCAAGAAAGCTGATGGCTGAAAGCGGAGGCGAAGCCAGAGCGTGCTGAAAGTCCCCGAAGGGGACATGCTGACAAGCCAGCGACCGGAGGGAGACGGCGTGCTTTTCAGACAGATAGAGTGCTTCCTGACGGTGGCGCGGCTGGGAAACCTGAGCCGGGCTGCGGAGGAGATGTTCCTGACGCAGCCGACCTTGACGGCGCGTTTGAAGGCGCTGGAGGTGGAGGTTGGGGACCAGCTCTTCGTGAGGACGAGCCGGGGGATGAGGCTCACGGAGGCGGGAAAGGAGTTCTTGCCTTACGCGGAGCGGTGCGTGGGAAGCTTCGAGGAGGGCAGGCGACGGCTGAGAGAGTTGCGTGGGGCTTCTGGAGGACGGCTCGTACTCGGGGCGTCGCCGGGGGTAGGGACGTACGCTTTGCCAGGGTTGTTGGAGAGGTTCACGGCGGCTTATCCGCGAGTGTCTGTGTCCGTACGCACGGGGCACTCGGAGAACATCCTGGAGATGGTATTGAAGGAGGAGGTGCACCTCGGGCTCACGCGGGCGATGCGGCATCCGGAGGTCGAGAGCCTGCGATTGTACGAGGACGAGATGGTTCTGGTCGTGGACCCCGGGCACCGGTTCACGGCGAAGGGGGTGGCGGATCTGGCGGAGATCGGGAGGGAGCAGCTTATCCTCTTCGACAACAGCTCCAGCTACTACGAGCAGACGATGGCGCTGTTCAGCAACGCGGGGATCGGGGAGCTACGGACGCTCGAGGTTGACAACATCGAGGCGGCCAAGCGGATGGTCGAGCATCGGCTGGGGGTCGCGTTCCTGCCGCGAACGGCGATCGTGCGGAGCGTCTCGGCGGGGAACCTGGCCCTGATCTCCGTCAAAGAGAACCCGGGGATGACGCGCTCGATCGTCGCCCTGAAGCGCAGGGACGTGCCCACGAGCGGGCCCGTCGCCGCGTTCCTGGAGGTAGCTAGCACTCTGGGCGAAACGCAGGACAGGGCGCAGCTCTCCCCCACCCTCGCCACCGAGTTCGAGAACCTCCAGCTCATTGACCTGTTCACGTAGGGACGGAGGACCCGAACGTTACGAGACCCAGACCGTCCGGCTACCAGAGATCCCACCCCTCAGGCCGTTCCGGGACGCGCTATCCGGCGGGCGCTGCGGCCCGGACGTCCTCCGCGCAGTGCGAAGAAGAGGACCGTCCCGACTAGCACCGCGCAGACGACGGCCGTGGACGCCGTGATCAGGGACGCCTGGTACTGGTTGACGAACACCCCCGCGAGGGCCCAGAGAACGGCCGCCCCGTACGCCAGGCAGCCCTGTGCTGGGCCGCTCCGCCCAGCCAGTATGACCGCGCAGGCGACGACACCGCCGGCTACCAGCATGAGCGCCCCGAGCACGGCTTCTCCGGGACCGCCGCCGAGCACCCCGGTTGCCACGAGCACCGTGACGAACCCGACGAAGAACGCCGCCGTTACCCAGCCGGCGAGCAGCCCGAAGGCCGGCGCGACGAGCCAGCGGTCGGCCCGCCTGTCCGGGCGAGCCCAGCGCTGTGCCAGCACGAACGCGCCGACGGCACCTGCCAGGCTCCCTACGAAGACTGTCTGCGAGAGCACGAACTCGCGCGCGGGAAAGAGGAGCTCCCAGACCCCGTTCGAAAAGAAGGCCAGAGCGGCGAACCATCCGATCCTCCTCAGAAGCGGGTCCGCCCGGTTGGAAGGCAGCGCCCCATACACGGCGAAGATCAGGGCCAGCACGAAGATGGGGGTCCAGATCACGAACGCGTAATCCCCGGGTACCACGAGCGTAGGGTTCTCCGCCGAGACCCGACCGATCGCCGGCCGCGAGAACACGGGCGCCACTACCTGGAAGATCGCCCCAAACCCGACAGCAACCTGCCGCACCACGTCCCTCCAGGTTCCCTTGCTCATGCTCGACCTCCTCGATACTCCTTCGTCCTTACCGCGACCAGGCCCCACTCATGACCGCCAGAGAGCTCCCGCTTCCAACTCACCTCTTCATCTCTCCACCGAACCGTGGTAAACTGCCTTTGTGAGTGATAATCTTAATACTCAAGATATAGGATCGTCAAGGTATACAAGTGAAGAGGTCGTACATCTCTTACGGGTAGAGGTTGGGGAGGTGTTGGCGTTTGCGGCGGCGATGGCGCGGAGGACGGGACTGGGTCTCTCGGAGATGGCTGCGCTGGAGCACTTGCAGCACTCGCACGGGGGGCTCACTCCTACGGAGTTGGGGCGGCGGTTGAGTCTCACTTCGGGGGCGATCACGGCTCTCGTGGACAGGCTCGAGCGGGGTGGCCACGTCGAGCGGCGGCCCAACCCTGGGGACCGCCGCAGTTCGGTGGTATTTCCGGTGCCGGAAGGGCTGGAGGAGGCCGGGCGCCACCTCCGGCCGGCCGCGACCGAGCTATTGGAGGCGACCGCGGAGTTTACGGAGGAGGAGCGCGCGGCCGTCGGCAGGTATCTCGAGGTGGTCACGGAGATCTTCCGTCGCCACGCGCGCGGCTAGCGGCGCTCTCATCGGGAGAGCGTAGGGTCGTATACTAGGCTGGACGACCTGATCAGACCATCCGAGAGGTGCGACGAGAGTGGACCGGAAGACCATCGTGGTAATGGAGGGCGACCAGACCGGCCAGGAGCTCCTGGAGGAGTCACTACGGGTACTTGAGCCGGGGGTGACGGGCCTGGACATCGAGTTCAGGCGCTTCGATCTGTCGCTGGAGAACCGCCGCGCGACGGATAACGGGGTCGTGCACGAAGCGGCGGCGGCGATGAAGGAGTGCGGGTTCGGCATCAAGGCCGCCACCGTCACGCCGGAGGGTCCCGAGGACGTGGGCTCGCCCAACGCCATCCTCAGAGAGGAGATAAACGGGACCGTGATCGTACGCACGGGGCGGCGCATCCCCGGCGTCAACCCTCTACCCGGCATCCACGCCCCCATCTCGGTGGTGAGGATGGCCGTAGACGACGCCTACGGGGCCAATGAGTGGCGCGAGGGCGAGGGCGTGGACGAGGTCGCGTTCCGGACGGAGAGGATCTCCCGCGGAGTGTGCCGCGGCGTCGCCGAGTTCGCCTTTATCCAGGCGCGCAAGATGCGGGCGACCGTCTTCGGCGGGCCGAAGTGGACCGTGTCTCCGGTCTACGAAGGCATGCTAAAGGAGGAGATGGACCGGGCCGCCGGGAACAACCGCGACGTCCGCTACGACCCCCAGCTCATAGACGCCACCTACGCCTTGCTCCTCACCACTCCCGGCGAGCCGCTCGTCATCCCCGCCCTCAACAGGGACGGCGACTGCCTCTCGGACATGGTCTTGCAGATGTTCGGGTCCATAGCCGGGGCCGAGTCGCTCCTCATAGCGTTAGATGAGGACGAGAACCCGCAGACCGTCATGGCCGAGGCCCCGCACGGCACGGCCCCCTCGCTCGAAGGCAAGAACATCGCCAACCCCATAGCCATGATCCTTGCCGGAGCCGCACTCCTCACCTTCTTCCATGACGAGGAGGCGAGCCGCGTCTCCAGAGCTATCTACGAGGCGACCTTCGAGTCCGTCCTCGACGGCAACAGGACAGCGGACCTCGGCGGCGCAACAGGAACGACCGAGTTCACGGACGAGGTTATCCGGCACGTAAGGACGAAGCTTGAGGTGTGGAGCGCCCTTGCGTAGCGTCGCAGCACGCGCCCTCGGGCTGGGTGCCATTACGGGGCTCCGTTCCACGGCAGGCCCAGCTGCCCTGAGCCGGGCGGCCTCGAACGGCCACGTTGGAAGCCTGCGGGACACGCACTTCGCGGTGCTCGGCTCGTCGAAGGTCTCGACGCTCCTGACCCTGTTCGAGGTGGGAGAGCTCATCGGAGACAAGCTGCCGGTAACTCCGAGCCGTACCTCGTCCCTCCCGCTCCTCGGCCGCGCGGCCTCCGGCGCCCTCGCCGGCGCGGCGCTCTTCGCCTCCGAAGGGCGTAGGACTGTGACCGGCGGTGTTCTCGGGGTCGTAGGAGCGGTAGCGTCGGCCTACGCCGGGGAGCTGCTGCGCATGCAGATCGGGCAGCGGACCGGCCTGCCTGACTTCGTCGTGGCGCTCCTTGAAGACGGCGTCGTAATCCTCGGTGCCCACCGGCTGCTACGCTAGGCGCCTCAAAGACCCAGCCTGCGCAGGGTGGTCCGCACTGATTCCAGGTAGCCGCCGCCGAAGAAGTAGACGTGCACGAGCAGCGGGTAGAGGTTGTAGAGATCACGACGCTCCTCGAAGAAGCCATCCCTTATGCCCCGGATCTCCGCGTAGCGCTCGAAGAAGGCGTCTCCGAAGGAGTCGAAGAGGCTAATGAAGGCAAGCTCTACCTCGGGGTCAGCATGGTAGATCGCCGGATCGAGAAAGGCCGTGATGCTGTCCCCCTTCGCGAGCACGTTGGCGCTCCACACATCGCCGTGGACGAGGGAGGGGCGCTCGGGCTCTTCGAGATAGTCATCGAGCCGTTCGGCCAGCCTATGTATTCTCTCCAAGTCCCCTTTCGGCAACCTGCCCGCCTCGTGTGCGACCCGCGCCAGATAGAGTAGCCGCTGCTCGCGGAAGAACTCGATCCAGCCGCCGGTCCAGAGGTTCGGCTGGTCCAGGCTCCCGATGAGCGTGTCCCGTTCGTGACCGTAGGCGTCGGCGCTGATGGCGTGCAACGCCGCGAGGAGTTCCGCAGCGTGGCGTTCGGCACCATCGGAGAAGTGGCTGCTTCCTTCGACATACTCCATCAAGAGAAGTGTCTCCGAACCGTGGAAGACCTGCGGGACGGGCAGGTCGCTATTCTCGCCAAGATAACGGAGCATGTACGCCTCGCGCTCCAGGTGTGAGGCGCTCTTCCGGTCCACCTTCGCGACGAGCGGAGCGCCGCCTTCCAGCTCTACTCTGTATACCTCCCCTATGCAGCCGCCGCCCATTGGACGGGCGCTCAGGAGGCGCTCGCCGAGATACTCCTCTATACCTTCGGCCAGGATCTTCTCAGTCACGGTGGGAGAGGTGCCGCCGCCGGATGTCTTCAAGCAGGCCCTCGGACGCTTCCTCTACGAGATCCAGGACGTGCTCGAAGCCGTCGGGGCCTCCGTAGTAGGGGTCAGGGACCTCCATTGCAGGCGAGTCGGTGGCGAAGTCGAGGAAGGGTCGGACGACGGCATTGCCCCGGCAGAGAGCGGCGACCACGCGGTAGTTGTCCTCGTCCATGGTCAGGACGTAGTCGAAGTTCTCGCAGTCCTCGGGCGAGACCTTGCGCGCCCGCTGAAAACTGAGGTCGAGCCCGCGCGCCCGCGCGCTCCTCTGCGCCCGCTCGTCCGGCGGACTCCCGACGTGCCAGGCGCCGGTCCCGGCGGAGTCCGCGAAGACCTCGTCCTCCAGGCCCTCGCGCCGCAGTAAGGCCTCGAAGACGCCTTGAGCGAGCGGCGAGCGGCAGATGTTTCCCATACAGACAAAGAGTACGCGTACCACAGAGAGGTAATATACCCTTAAAAGGGACGAAATTTACGGTAGCGTCCGGTCTTCTCCCAGCCCCGCCTCCCTGGCGCAGAGGGCAGCCTGTGTGCGGTCCGCGACCTGCAGCTTCCTGACCCTCGCCTCGTCAAGGTCGAAGCGCACGGAGCACCCGCTTGCCCCGGCGTGGCGCACGGCGTTAATTATCGCCTCCTGCGCGATGCGGTAGGCCGCAACCTCCACCACCGCCGGCAGCGGCGGCATCTCCTCGAGAGCCTCTACACAGATGCGCAGGCCGTCCCCTTCGTACTGCGCAGCCGTCTCGCGCAGGGCCGGCACGAGGCCCAGCTCGACGAGCCTCGGGGGACGGAGCGCGTGTACCGCGCGATGAACCCGATACTTCCGGGAACCGTTGCCGGTCCGCATCGGGTAGAACGAAGAAGAGGGTTTGCTAGACTGGATTTTTCGGAGGACCGGAGAGGAGAGGGCATGGCCGAGGTAAGCAGGGTCGGGATGCTGACGGGAGGCGGGGACGCGCCAGGGCTTAACGGCGTGATCCGGGCCGTCACCATGAAGTCCATCGAGGACTACGGCTACGAGGTAGCTGGCATTAGGCGCGGCTGGAAGGGACTTCTGGATCCCGAATCGGATTCCGTGCAGCCTCTGGGGGTAGACGACGTCCGCTACATCTTGCAGGAGGGCGGCACCAAGCTCCTCTCCTCGCGCACCAACCCCTACAAGAACGAGGGCGACGCCGAGAAGGTGGTAAAGAACCTGGAGGAGTTCGGCATAGACGCCCTCGTAGCCATCGGCGGCGACGACACTCTGGGGGTAGCCAAGCGTCTCTACGACGACTTCGGAGTGCAGGTCGTAGGGTGCCCCAAGACCATTGACAACGATCTCTCGGCTACCGACACGACCTTCGGCTACGACACTGCCGTCTCCATCGCTACCGAGGCCATAGACAGGATAAGGACCACGGCCAGGAGCCATGAGAGGATCATCGTCGTCGAGGTCATGGGGCGGCATGCGGGTTGGATCACCTGGGGCGCCGGCCTCGCCTCGGCCGCGAACGTTACCCTGATCCCCGAGGTGGAGCCGGACCTAGAGGCGATTACCGACCTCTTCAAGAAGCGCGCCGAGCGGGGCGAAAAGTGGGGGATCGTCGCCGTCAGCGAGGGGGTGACCTTCAGCGAGGACTTCGTGACCCAGACGGAGGAGAAGGACGAGTTCGGCCACGTCCGCCTCGGCGGCGTCGGCGAGGGCCTGGCCGGGGAGCTCAAGGAGCGAACCGGAATAGACACCCGTCACGTCGTCCTCGGACACCTGCAGCGCGGCGGCACCCCGACCGCCTTCGACCGCATCCTCTCGACCCGCTACGGCCTGCGCGCGGCCGAGGCCGTCAAGAACGGCGAGTGGGGGCAGATGGTCGCGCTCAGGGGTAGCGACGTCGTCACCGTCTCCCTCGACGAGGCCACAGCCGAGACCAAGACCGTCCCAGACGACCTGTACAGGGCCCTCCAGACCTTCTTCGGTTAACGATAAAGTCTGGTTCCCGCGGGGCGATCGAGACGTGCGCTCCCCGGCGTGGATTGTCGCCTACGCGGTCACCCTCGCTCTGCTCGGGGTGGCCTACGTCGCGGTCGTCTTCTTCGGCCGCGGGATCGCGCTCGCCTTCGCCCTCGCCGCGCTGGTGACGGTCCTCGTTGCCCTGGTGCTGGCGCTGAAGAGGTGAGCAATCCGCCAGAGAGCTAGCCGGTATCCCCCGCGGCGTGAGTACCGATGCGGCGGTAGCGCTCGTGGCGAGCCTCGATGAGAGCTCCGGGGTCGGCTTCCGAGAGACCGGAGATCA
The DNA here is from genome assembly GCA_029240775.1 of Rubrobacteraceae bacterium. Taxonomy (GTDB): domain Bacteria; phylum Actinomycetota; class Rubrobacteria; order Rubrobacterales; family Rubrobacteraceae; genus JALYGY01. The sequence continues at coordinate 13,913 of JARDZQ010000004.1, forward strand.
CACGGTCCAGAGCGTCGCCGACCTCCCGGATCGCGGTCTCTGGCTCCTTGTGCGCCCCGCCCAAGGGCTCCGGGAGGACCTCGTCCACGATGCCGTGCTGCTTGAGGTCTCTCGCGGTCAGCTTGAGCGCCTCTGCGGCCTCGGCGGCGCGGCCAGGGTCGCGGAAGATTATGGAGGCGCACGCCTCCGGGGCTATGACCGATAGGTAGGAGTTCTCGAGCATCCCCACGTAGTCCGCGACGCACATCGCGAGTGCGCCGCCCGAGCCTCCTTCGCCGATGATTATCGAGATGACTGGCACCGGGGCTCTCGCGAGCGCCATGAGGTCGGCGGAGATGGCCCACGCCTGCCCCCGCTCCTCGCCGCCGCGCCCGGCAAAAGCCCCCGGCGTGTCCACCAGAACCACGATCGGGAGCCCGAAGCGCCCGGCGAGCTCGTAGAGACGTTTCACCTTGCGGTAGCCCTCCGGGTGGGCCATGCCGAAGTTGCCCTTGACCCGACTCCTAGTATCCCCGCCCTTGTCGTGGCCGAGGAGGACGACGTTGTGGCCGCCGCGCTTCAGCCTCGCGAGACCGCCGCGCACAGCGGGGTCGTCGCCGAAGAAGCGGTCGCCAGAGAGTTCGTAGAAGTCGTCGGAGAGCACGTCGCGGTAGGCGCGGAAGTTCGGGCGATCCGGGTGGCGCGCGACCTGCACGCGCTGGTATGGGGAGAGGTTAGCGTAAATCCGGCGCTTCGCGGTGTCGAGCGCGCCTTCGAGGCGCGAGATCTCCGCCTGCAACCCGGCGCTCGGGCCCGCGAGCCGGTGCAGCTCGGCGATCCGCTCTTCCAGCTCCCTTATGGGGCGCTCGAACTCCAGGATCACGCGACGAACCCCAGCAGTCTCTCGAGGTCGCCTTTGAGCGCAAGCCGGTGCACTATCCTGTCCACCATCCCATGGTCTCTCTGGAACTCGGCCGTCTGGAAACCCTCGGGCAGCCTCTCGCGCGTCGTCTGCTCGATGACCCGCGCCCCCGCGAACCCGATCCTGGCCCCAGGCTCGGCGATGATGACGTCCGCCGCCGTAGCGAAGGAGGCCGTAACCCCTCCGAAGGTCGGGTCCGTCAACACCGAGACGTAGGGCAACGAACCTTCTATGTACCTTGTGAGAGCGACGCTCGTCTTGGCCAGCTGCATCAGCGAGTAGACGCCCTCGTACATCCGGGCTCCCCCCGACGCCGAGACGGCCACGAGCGGTAGTCCTTCGGCTGAGGCGAGCTCGATGGTCCGGGCGACCCGCTCGCCGACCACGCTCCCCATCGACCCCCCGATGAACCGGAAGTCCATGACAGCGAGCGCCACGGGCCTGCCCCCGATCTTCCCGACCCCGCTCACGACCGCGTCGGAGAGCCCGGTGTTCATTCTCGCCCGCGAGAGCCGCTCTTCATACCCCTCGAAGCCGAGCGGGTCCCCCGCCGTCATGCCCCGGTCACGCTCCTCGAAGCTGCCTGAGTCCGTGAGGAGCCTTATACGCTCCGGCGCGGGCAAGGGAAAGTGGAACTCGCAGTGAGGACAGACGTTGAACCGGGTCAAGAGATCCTTCTCGTAGATCGGCTGCCCGCACCGCTCGCACTTGGTGAAGCCCGCGTCGTCCATCGGGCCGACCCCGCTCTCGGTCTCCGGGACCGTTCGCGTGTACTCCCGCCGCTTGCTAAGCCAGTTCCTGATAGCGTCCCTCCGACCTCACGACGCCCGAGAGCGCCTCGCGCACCCTGCGCAGCCACGCCCCTGCCCCCTCCGCACCGCGCTCCCCGACGAGCTGCATCAGCTTGCTCCCGATGATCACACCGTCCGCCTCCGCAGCAGCCTCGGCAGCCGCCTCCGGCGACCCGATTCCGAACCCCAGAGCGACCGGCGCCTCGGCCTTCGAGCGCACCCGTCGCAACAGCTCCACAGCGCCGGGGGGCAGCGCGTCGCGCACGCCCGTCACCCCCGCCACCGAGACGCAGTAGACGAACCCCGTGGCCAACTCGCCCACCCGCTCGAGGCGCTCGTCCGTCGAGGTCGGTGCCACTAGCGGACAGAAAGCGACTCCGGCATCCGAGGAGAGCCGTGCGAACTCCCCGGCCTCGTCCACAGGGAGGTCGGGGATCACCAGCCCCGAGACCCCTGCGGAGGCGGCGTCGCGCAGGAACTTCTCGACGCCGCGAGCGAAGATCACGTTGAAGTAAAGGAGGAAGACTACGGGCACGCGATCGGCGAAGCCGCCCGCGAGCTCCAGGCAGTAGTCCAGGTCGGCCCCGTTCTCGAGGGCCCGGGTCGCGGTGGCCTGGATCGTTGGCCCGTCGGCCAGAGGATCTGAGAAGGGGACCCCGATCTCGACCACGTCAGCCCCCGCCTCGACGTAGGCCTCCCCGACCTCCCGCGCGCCCTCCAGGGTGGGATATCCACCGGTTAGGTATGGGATGAGCGCCACCCGGTCGTCCCGAAAAGCCGACCGGAGCCTCTCGCTACCCTTCACCGGAGACTTCTTCCACTTCGCCGGTACCGATGCCCAGCGCTTCAGCCACTACCTCTACGTCCTTGTCACCGCGGCCCGAGAGGTTTATGACCAGGTTTTTGTCGGGTCCGAGCTCCTTAGCCACCCTCTCGGCGTAGAAGATCGCGTGCGCCGTCTCGAGCGCCGGGATGATGCCTTCGAGGCGCGAGCAGAGGGTGAAGGCTTCGAGGGCTTCCTCGTCGGTGACGCTCGCATACTGGGCGAGCCCTTCGTCCTTGAGGTAGGCGTGCTCCGGGCCGGTCGCCGGGTAGTCCAGTCCGGCGGAGATCGAGTGCGCCTCCCGGATCTGGCCCCCCACCGTCTGCAACACGTAGCTCAGGGCGCCGTGCAAGACGCCGAGGCGGCCCTCCGCGAGAGATGCCCCGTGCTCGCCGCTCGCGAGCCCCCGCCCCGCGGCCTCCACCCCGACGAGCCTCACGCCCTCGCGCCCGATAAAGGGGTGAAACGCCCCTATCGCGTTCGAACCCGCACCGACGCAAGCTACGATCGCGTCCGGGTCCCCTCCGAACCGCTCGCGGGCCTGCGCCTCTAGCTCGCGGCCGATTATCTTCTGGAAGTCGCGCACGATCCGCGGATAAGGGCTCGGCCCGACGACGCTCCCGATGATGTAGTGGGTGTCCTCGACGTTCGTGACCCAGTCCCGGATCGCTTCGTTAACCGCATCCTTGAGCGTGCGCGAACCGCTCACGACCGGAACGACCTCGGCGCCGAGCAACTTCATCCGCACCACGTTGAGCCTCTGGCGGCGCGTGTCCTCCTCGCCCATGTAGACAACGCACTCTTTCCCGTACAGGGCGGCGACCGTGGCGGTTGCGACGCCGTGCTGTCCGGCGCCGGTCTCGGCGATGATGCGGCGCTTGCCCATCCTGTCGGCGAGCAGGATCTGGCCCAGAGTGTTGTTGATCTTGTGCGCCCCCGTGTGCGCAAGGTCCTCGCGCTTGAACCAGACCTTCGCTCCACCCCACCTCTCGGTCAGGTGCGAGGCGAACATGAGCGGCGTAGGGCGCCCTACGAAGTCCCGCGAGAGAGAGTCAAGCTCCTCGACAAACTCGGGGTCGTCCCTGTAGCGCTCGTAGGCTTCTTCGAGCTCCTCGAGCGCGTGGATCAGGGTCTCGGGAACGTAGCGCCCGCCGAAGGCGCCGAAGTATCCGCTCTCAACCTTTTGCCGCACGCACGAACCTCCGAACCCGCTCGCCGCTCTTCTTTCCGGGCCTCTCCTCCAGAGAACTCGAAGCGTCGACCCCGTACGGCTCGAAGAACTCGACGGCCTCCCGAACGTTCTCCGGCGTCAACCCCCCGGAGACGACGATGTTACCACGCCCCTTCACCGATTTCGCCAGCCCCCAATCGAAGGTTTCCCCCGTTCCCCCACGCGCCCGCGCGCTCCACGCATCCAGCATGAACAGATCCACCTCATACCTTTCGAGCGCCCCGAGCGCCTCCGTGTTACGCACCCTGAGCGCTTTCATAACCGGGAGACCAGCGTTTCGTATGGCCGCCACCGTCTCGGGCGTCTCATCACCGTGCAGCTGCGCCAGATCCAACCCGACCTCGCGAGCAATCTGCAGCACCTCACCGGGCTCCGCGTCCACGAAGACGCCGACTTTCAGGATGTTCTCTGGCAGCGCGATGCTCACCTTGCGTGCCTCCTCGAGACTCACCTTGCGGGGGCTCTCGGCGAAGATCAGGCCGATCGCATCGGCGCCGGCGTCGACGGCCACGCGAGCGTCACCGGGGTTGGTTATCCCACAGACCTTGGTGAACACCATAACGAGGAGATTCTACTCCTTATGCGGGACCTGATGTGAACGATTCGGGGGCGTGCCTGCTACTAACCTTTTATCGAGTTGGGAGCAGACTACGGGTTCTCGGGATCCAGTTCCCACCGCGAGGGATTGCTAGCAATCCCTCGACGAACGCGGCGCAATTGCAGGCTG
>JARDZQ010000178.1 GCA_029240775.1 Rubrobacteraceae bacterium
CTCTCTTCGGACTGACGGTCTGCGACAAAAGGAGTCTGGCGGGGTGTGAGACGGCCCGCTTCGGCGGTATCATGGGGACGATGTAAGGTGCCTGCGGAGGCTACACTAGGGTTTGGACGGGCATGAGCGGCGGAGATAGTGGCGCGCACGAGGGGCTCAAGATAGGTCGCGCCCTGGAGTCGGCACGCAAAGCGCGAGGTCTCTCGCTCAAAGTGGCCGAGGAAGAGACCAAGATCCGGGCCGGCTACCTCGCTGAGCTGGAGCTGGAGAATTTCGGCGTGCTGCCCGCCGTGTACGTGCAGGGCTTCCTAAGGACCTACGCCAACTTCCTGCAACTCGATGGAGAGGCGATGGTCCAGGAGCTCAAACGCCGGCAGGGAACCAGGGAGGAACCCCCGTTGTACGTCGGCCCCGAGGAGGATGACTCCCTCGACGATATCCTGGCCGCCCTGGGCAGCGTGGGGACAAAGGAGCAGGACACAACCGGAGACGAAGAGGACGAGAGGTCGCCCCTGCTCTCCGCAGCGCTCGGCGGCTACGTGTACCTCGGCTTGGCGGTGGTGCTGGTCCTGGCCGTGGCGGTCCTCGCGCTCACCCTAGCCGGGGACGGGCGACCGTCGGCGGTCTCCCAGGTGCGCGAACCCCTGACCTCCCAGGCGCCCGAGACCTCTCCCCCGGATATTGAGGAGAATGCTGGCACCAAACAACCAGAGCAGGAAGAAGAGCAGCGCGCCGAAAAAGAGGATCCCGAGCGTCCCGCAGGTCCGGAAGCCGCGAAAGAAGAGGATGAGAAAACGGAGCAGGCGTCCTGGACCGGGCAAGACCGAGACGACATCCGCCCGGTGCAAAACACCGCCAGCGCGACGGCGTCCGCCGCCCCGGACCGGGACGCCGAGGAGAGAGCGTCCGCGGAACCACCCCGGAGAAACTCCGCCCCGGCCCGCCAGAGCAGTGCAGCTCCCCAGCCGAGCCCCAGCCCGGCTCCCCAGCCGAGCCCCAGCCCGGCTCCCCAGCCGAGCCCCAGCCCAGCCGGACAGCCCGGAGGCGCGCCCTCCGGGGGCAACAGTAGCCCGCCCCCCCGGGACGATGGCCAGCTCGAGGTCAGGGTAGCCGCCGGCGCCAAGGACCCGGTGCGGCTCACCGGCGGACCATTCGACGACTAGGGTGCAATTCAGCACGCCTTGGGCCTTTACAAGACCCTCGCTTGTCAGCGCGCATCGGCCTTTAAGGCCTCGCTTTCAGTCTTTTCCGGTTTCGTTGACCCCGTACTCGAGCCCGTCCACGAGCGCCTGCCAGGAGGCCTCGATAATGTTCTCGCCGACCCCCACGGCGCCCCAGACCCGCTTGCCGTCGGTCGAGTCTATGAGCACGCGGGTGGTGGCTGCGGTCGCGCGGTGCTCGTCCAGGATGCGCACCTTGTAGTTGGAGAGGTGTATCTCCTTGAGCTCGGGGTAGTGGGGCTCTATGGCCTGCCGCAGAGCTCTGTCCAGCGCGTTCACGGGCCCGTTGCCCTCGGCGGTCGAGATCTCGCGCTGCCCCTTGACGAAGAGCTTTATGGTCGCCTCGACCGTGGTCTCTCCGTCGGCTCTCTTCTCGGAGATTATGCGGAAGCTCTCGAGCTCGAAGAGCGGCTTGGCCTCGCCGGTGGTACGTCCGATGAGGAGCGCGAGCGAGGCGTCCGCGGCCTCGTAGTGGTAGCCCTCGTACTCGCGCTGCTTAATGGCGGAGAGGACGGCCGCGACGTCGCCTGGCTCCAGGCCCAGCTCCTCGGCCTTCGCCCGGATCGAGTTCTTCCCCGAGAGCTCCCCGACCGGAGTGCGCCTAACGTTTCCCACCCGCTCGGGGGCGACGTGCTCGTAGGTCCTGGGGTCCCTGGAGATGCCGTCCACGTGCAGCCCGCCCTTGTGGGCGAACGCGCTGCGACCGACGTAGGGCCGGTGCGTGTCAGGGGTGAGGTTCATGAGCTCGGCGACGTAGTTGGAGGCCTCGGTGAGTCTCCCCAGACGCTCGTCATCCACTACCTTGAGGCCCATCTTGAGCTGCAAGTTCGCGATGGTGGTGACCAGGTCGCAGTTTCCGGTGCGCTCCCCGACGCCGTTTACCGTCCCCTGCACGTGGGTCGCCCCGGCCTCGACCGCTGCCAGGGCATTGGCCACCCCGCACCCGGCGTCGTTGTGGGTGTGTATGCCCACCTCCACCTCCGGGAACTCGCGCACGGTACGCGCGACTATGGCCTTGAGCTCAGTCGGGAGCGTCCCACCGTTGGTGTCGCAGAGGACGAGGGTGGTCGCCCCGGCTTCTGCTGCGGCCCGCAGCACCGCCAGGGCGTGCTCGGGGTCGTCGCGAAAGCCGTCGAAGTAGTGCTCGGCGTCGAAGATGACCTCCTTGCCCGCCCCCGCGAGGTAGGCCACCGTATCCCTTACGGACCCCAGGTTCTCCTCCGGCGTGGTCCTCAGGACCTTCTCGACGTGCAGCCTCCAGCTCTTGGCGACGATGCACGCGACGGGGGCCCAGAGGCCGGTGAGGCAGGTGACGGCGAGGTCCTCCTCAGCCCTGCCGTTCGGGCGGCGGGCGCGGGTGAAGGCGACGAGCCTCGCGTTCTCCAGCTCGGAGGCGTCGAAGCCCTCGAAGAACTCCAGGTCCTTGGGGTTCGAGGCCGGGAAGCCAGCCTCTATGTAGTGGATGCCTAAAGAGTCCAGCTCGCGCGCTATGCGCGCCTTGTCCTCTGTGGTCAGGCTCACCCCCTCGCGCTGGGTCCCGTCCCGTAGGGTCGTGTCGAACAGTCTTATGCTCATATCACGCCCTCCCCAGCTGCGACCCACTTCCTCACGGCCTCCGTAACCTCTTCTGTTGTCTTCTTCCCGCCCAGATCAGGGGTCAGGTAATGCGCCTCCAGGGCGACCGAGACGCCCTGCTCGATGGCGCCCGCTACGTCCGGACGTCCTAAAGAGTGCCTGAACATCATGGCTGCCGAGAGGACCGTCGCGTAGGGGTTCGCCTTCCCCGTACCCGCGATGTCCGGGGCGGAGCCGTGGACCGGCTCGTAGATGCCAGGGGTGCCCGGCTCGCCTAAAGAGGCGGAAGGCAACAATCCCATCGAGCCCGGGAGCATCGCCGCCTCATCCGAGAGGATGTCGCCGAAGAGGTTCTCGGTCACGATCACGTCGAACCTCCCGGGATCCCGGATCAGGAACATCGCCGCGGCGTCCACGAGAACGTGATCCAGGGCCACGTTCGGGTACTCGCCCGCAACGTCCGAGACGACGCTCCTCCACAGTCGGCTCGTCGCCATGACGTTGGCCTTGTCCACGGACGTTACACGCCCGTTACGGCCTTCTGCAGCCTCGAAAGCGACACGCGCGACCCGCTCGACTTCCTCGCGCGTGTAGACGGAGAGGTCGCTCGCTAGCTCCTCGCCCTCCTCCTTGTCTCCGAAATAGGCCCCTCCGGTGAGCTCCCGCACGATGAGGATGTCTACTCCCCTCAATACTTCCTCTTTGAGCGTCGAGGCGGAGAGCAGCGAGGGTATCGCCGCCACCGGGCGCAGGTTGGCGAACGCCCCGAGGTGCTTGCGCAACCTGAGGAGGCCCGCCTCGGGACGCACCGTTCCCCGGTCGAAGTCCGGGTGGCCGACGGCGCCGAGCAGGACGGAGTCGGAGGATCTGGCCCGCTCCAGAGTCTCCTCCGACACTGGTTCTCCTTCGTCCTGGATCGCGGCCGCTCCCACCTTGCGTTCCTCGTAGGAGAGCTCGACCCCGAAGTGGTCTGCCGCCGCATCCATGACCCTTCTGGCGGCGCCGACGACCTCGGGACCGATGCCGTCGCCAGGGAGTAGCAGTATGTCGAACGAGTCGCGCATCTTCCTCCTAGAACTCCGCCCTCGAAGCCAGCCATCCCCGGCCTCCCGCGCCTAGAGAGCCTGCCAGCAACTCCTCGGCCCGCTCCTCGCGGACGATGTCGGTCTCTTCCCACAACGCACGCGCAAGCGCCCGCAAGTAGTCTTCGCCGAACTTCTCCAGCGCCGCGACCCCGAGCACGAGCAGTAGGTTCTGGAAGGACATCTGATCTTCTGCGTCCGCCCTTCCCCCGAAGCTCCGAACGGTGAAGCCGGGGTCCCGGTCTATCTCTTGCAGGTGCTCTTCGAGCGGCAGACCGGTCCGGCGGGCGGCCGCGGCGGAGAGGGCCTGCGGCAGATACTCTCTGAGCCAGGCGGGGGTGCGGGGCACAGGCTCGCGCAGCAAGAAGGCGTGCGCCAGCTCGTGCCAGACGACCAGTGCCCCCGTCGCGTTCGTGCGAGGCCCGAAAGCGGCAGAGAGCGTCTCGGGCAGCACGAGAGTCGGCGGCGTCGCGGCGCGGGTGAAGTACGGTAGCCCGGGCGGATAGGATCGTTGGTTCTCGCGCGGCGCCCGATCCCAGTCCACGTCGGCGACGAGCAGGGCCTCCAGCACGGGCGCCTCTACGTCCAGAATCTCCGATAGGGACGCGGCGCCGGCCTCCAAGAGGTCTCGAGCCTTTGCGGCGCGCTCTCCGAACCCCGGCGGGTGGACGACAGGGATGGCGCCGTCCAGGCGCTCGTAGCCCGGGAGGGCGGCTCGCTCCTCTACGGCGCTACCTGCGACGTTTCCCACGGAGCCTTCACCCCGCCCGCGGTGTACACGTTCACCGCCCGCACGTAGGCGCGCGCGGCGGCCTCGACGACGTCCTGAGAGAGCCCCCGTCCGGCATACTCGGAGCCCTCGAACTCGACGGAGATCCTCACCTCTCCTAAAGCGTCCTTGCCGCCCGTTACGGCGTCTATGCGGAAGTCCGTGAGCCTACCCTGTATCCCGGTCGCGGCGTCTATGGCGCGGAAGACCGCGTCCACCGGGCCCTCGCCCTCGGCCTCGGCCTCGAAGGTGCCGCGCTCGGCGTGCGAGATGCTTACCGCAGCCCGGCTCTGGCGGCCCGTCGCGGCTACGACCCTGAACGACTCCAGGACGAACTTGCCTTCGAAGGAGCCGACCTCGTCGGCGGCTATCGCCTCGAGGTCGGCTGCGGTCACGGTCTTCTTGTGGTCGGCTATCTCCTTGAACCGCACGAACGCGC
>JARDZQ010000179.1 GCA_029240775.1 Rubrobacteraceae bacterium
GCTGGTTCTGCCCTCGAGCAGTGTCCTCAATGCTTCCTGGATGAGCGCCTCGGTGCGGGTGTCTATGTTGCTCGTCGCCTCGTCCAATATGAGGATGCGTGGGTCCGCGAGCACAGCCCGCGCGAAAGAGACGAGCTGTCGCTGCCCCCCGCTCAAGGTCCCGCCTCCCGGGCCAAGCCGGGTGTCGTAGCCCTGCGGCAGTCTCTCTATGAAGTCGTGGGCGCTTACGGCTCTGGCTGCGGCTTCGACCTCTTCCCGCGAGGCGCCGGTCCGACCGTAGCCGATGTTCTCGGCTACCGTCCCGGAGAAGAGGAACGGCTCCTGGATGACGGTAGCTATGTGGCGCCGCAGGTTACGGCGCTCGACCTCGCGCACGTCGTGGCCGTCCACGCGCACGCTGCCTTCGGTCGCGTCGTAGAAGCGGGGGATCAGGTTGGCTATCGTCGTCTTGCCCGCCCCCGTCGGCCCGACCAGCGCGACAGTGCGCCCCGGCTCGACCTCGAAGCTCACGTCGCGGAGTACCGGGCGCCCCGGCTCGTAGGCGAAAGAGACCATCTCGAAGGTTACGAGGCCTTCTACGGTTTCCAGCCTCTCGGCGCCGGGCGGGTCGGGAGGCTCCGGTTCCTCGTCGAGGATGTTGTAGATGCGCTCGGCCCCGGCCAGCGCCGCCTGGGCCTGGGTGTAGACCTGGGAGGCCAGCTGTATCGGGCGGAAGAACTGCTGGACGTAGATCAGGAACGCCGTCAACAGCCCGACCGTGAGCGTGCCCGTGACGACCAGGTACCCGCCGTAGCCGATGACGACCGCCGTTGCGAGGGTCGAGAGGACGTCTATGGCGGGGGCGAAGGCCGCGGTGATCGCCACGGCCTGGATGTTCGCTGCCCGGTTCGCCTCGTTGCGCTCGCGGAAGCGCTCGATGTTCGCCTCGGTGCGGTTGAAGGCCTGCGCCTCGCGCACGCCGATTATCTCTTCCTGCAACCCCGCCGTGACGTCACCGACCGTCTCGCGCGTCGTGCGGAAGGCCCGCCTCGCCCGGCGCGCGAAGAGGACGTTGGTCAGCAGCATGACCGGGATGATCGTGAAGCACACCAGCGCGAGCCGCCAGTCGAGGATGAGCATCGCCCCCACGATCCCGACGAGGCTGAAGAGCGCTCCGAGGAGCTGGGTGAAGCCTTGCGAGAGGAGCTGGTTCAGCGTGTCCACGTCATTGGTCACTCGGCTCATCAGGTCCCCGGCGGGGCGGCGGTCGAAGAAGCGGAGGGGAAGGCGCTGGAGACGCTCGAAGATCCTCTCTCGCAACGAAGCCAGAACGCTCTGCCCGACGGTGCCGACCTGCCGTATCTGGCCCCTCGTGGCGAGCGTCCCGGCGACGTAGACCCCGAAAAGCAGCGCCATCGTCCTGAAGAGGCCGGAGGGGTCTTCGCCCAGGATGCTCCGGTCTATCGCGCGCCCGATGAGCCACGGGCCGCCCGCCTGCGAGAGCGCGCCGACCGCCACTAGCACGAGGGCGAGGGAGAGCCGGCGCCCGTAAGGCCTGAGCTCGCCGACCAGGCGCCGCGCTGTCGCTCGCCTGTTCTCGGCCCTCTCCTGGGGCGCGCGGGCTATGGACTCGAGACTTCGCACTCCCACGGCTACTCCGGCCCGTCCGCGGAAGTCAGCTCGCCCGAGGTCTCGCCGGCGGCGACGGGCTCGGCGAGAACCTGGGAGCCGAGGATCTCGTTGTACAGCTCACTCGTGCTCAGGAGCTCTTCGTGCGTGCCCATCGCGGCGACCTCGCCATTATCCAGCACGAGGATGAGGTCGGCGTCGCGAACGGTCGAGATCCTCTGGGCGATGACGAAGACGGTGCGGAAGCTCTCGCGCATAAGGCGGTCGAGCGACTCCTGGATCGCCGCCTCGGTCTCGGCGTCCACCGCTGAGGTGCTGTCGTCGAGGATAAGGAGCCTGGGGTCTATGAGCAGCGCCCTGGCTATGGCTACGCGCTGGCGCTGGCCGCCGGAGAGCCCGAGCCCCCGCTCGCCGACGACGGTGTCGTAGCCCTCCGGGAGATCGCGAATAAACTCGTCCGCCTGTGCAGCCCGCGCCGCTTCCTCGATCTCTTCCTGGGTCGCGTCCGGCTTGCCGTAGGCTATGTTGTCGCGTACGGGCCCGGAGAAGAGCAACGAGGACTGCATGACGACCCCGATCTGGCTTCTCAGGCTCGCGAGTGTCACCTCGCGCACGTCGTAGCCGTCGAGGCGCACGCTGCCTGCGGTAACGTCGTAGAAGCGGGGGATGAGGTTTACCAGCGTGGACTTGCCCGAGCCGGTCGTGCCGAGGATCGCCACCGTCTGTCCCGGCTCGGCAGAGAAGCTTACGCCGCTCAGGATCTCGCGCTCGTCGCCGGGGTAGCGGAAGTGGACGTCGTCGAACTCGACGCGGCACCGGATGGGGGGGAGGGGAACGGCGTCCGTGGCGTCCTCGATCTCCAGCGGCGCGTCGAGGACCTCGAAGATGCGCAAAGAGGAGGCCCCAGCGCGCGAGATGCCGGCGGCAAGGAACCCGATGGTGAAGATAGGGAAGAGCAGGAAGCCGAGGTAGGTGTTGAAGGCGACGAGTTCCCCGATGGTGAGCCGACCCCCCATCACCTGCAGCCCGCCGAAGAGCACGATGATCAGGGTCCCAACGTTGGCGAGCAAGAAGACGAAAGGGAAGTTGTTGGAGAAGGTGCGCACCGTCTTGAGGTTCTTGTCCAGCAGCTCGTCATTGACCGAGCGGTAGCGCGCGACCTCGTGGTCCTCGCGCACGAAGGTCCGGATCACGCGTATCCCCGCAAGGTCCTCTTGCAAGACGGAGTTGAGCCTACCCAGCGTCTGTTGCACCTGGCGGAAGAGTGGCCCGATCCTGCGCACGAAGCGAAGCAGGATCACGAATATGACCGGCACTATCGAGAGCGCGAGCAGCGCCAGCTGAGGGTCGATGAGGACGAGTAGCGTCGTCGTGCCGAAGAGCATCACGACCGCCGCCGCCAGCTGGACGGCCCCGCTGCCCGCGAAGGTCCGGATCTGCTCGACGTCGCTGGTGAGCCGCGTGACGAGCTGGCCGGTCTCGATCCTGTCGTAGTAGGCAAACCCGAGGCGTTCGATCTTGGCGAACAGATCGTTGCGCAGATCATAGGCTACCCCCTGCGAGGCCCGCTCGGCCAGGTATCCCTGCAGGAACGTAAACAGCCCCCGCAGCATGGCCGCTACCACCAGACCGCCCACCGCAAGCAGGATGACGTTCAGCCGTCTCGGGGCTACGCCCCCGTCTATAGCGATACGGATTAGCTGCGGCGCCGTGAGGCTGGCCGCCGAAGCGAGCAAGAGCGCGACGAAGGCCGCGGACGCCTCGGCTCTGTAGGAGCGCAGGTACAGGAGCGCGCGTCGGACGGCGGCGAGGCCGCCGGTGAAGCTCGCCTCTTCGGCGGGGGACTTCTCCGCCGTAGCGCCGCGTCGCTCCAAGTGCTATCCGTCCTTGTGGGTCGTGTGCTGCGGGCGCACGAAGACGACGACCCGCTCGTCGCCGGGACGGTGATTCTCCGGGTCGACGATAGAGAGGTCTATCTTGGGCTCGCGCGGCGGGTTGCGCAGCTTATGGCGCGTCTTCGTCTGGCTGAACATTACGTACTCCCCGTCCCAGTAGAACCACACCGCGTTGTTCTGCGTCTCGCCTTCAGGTCCGATGGTCGCTACGTGCGCGACCGCGGTGCTCTGCAGGAGATCCTGCAAACCTTCGGGGATGCGGTCGTCGCGCTGGGTCATCGAGCCCTCACAGGTTCGTAGTTTCTGACTGTGGCCGGGAAACCGCCTCGATCCAGCCTCTTACCCCCGGCGTGGTCTTCTCAGGCGAGATGGTATCGACCACGGTGGGTCTCTCCACGGCCTCCGGCGCCCTGAGAGTGTAACGCACCATGCCCTCCGTACCCCGCTTCTGTGGGGGCAACGAACCGATCTTGTAACCCCGGTTGGGGCCTCACCCGAACGGATAGTTATGTTACTCGAGCCCGCCGACCGCTTCGGTCGCCGCTCGAACGAGTTCTCCGGTCCGCACCAGACCCTCGGCGACCTTCAGGTCCGGTGCGAGAAACCGGTCCTCTTCCCTGAACGACACCTCGCGCCGGATGCGGCGGAGAACCATGTTCGTCGCCGGACCTGGTATAAGGGGGGCCCGGAGCTCCAGGGCCTGAGCCGCGCAGAGGGCCTCGACCGCCAGGATGCGGGCGAGGTTCTCCAGCACCCGCCTGAGCTTGCGGCCCGCGCTCCAGCCCAGGGAGTTGTGGTCTTCCTGCATCGCCGAGGCGGGGAGCGACCCGACGCTCGCGGGAGCTGCGAGCCGGCGGTTCTCCTCCGCGAGCGACGCGGCGGTGTAGTGGGGGATCATGAACCCCGAGTTCGTGCCAGCCCGCGGGCTGAGGAAAGGGGGCAGCCCCTGCGAGCGTGCGGGGTCGAGCATCCTGTCTATGCGCCGCTCGGTTATGGCGCCGACCTCGGAGGCGCCGATGGCGAGGAAGTCGAGAGCGAAGGCTAGCGGCTCCCCGTGGAAGTTGCCCGTACTCTCGACCCTACCGTCAGGCAGCACGACGGGGTTGTCCGTCGTGGAGGCGAGCTCGCGCCCGGCGATACCGCGGGCGAACTCCCACGTGTCCCGCGCCGCCCCGTATACTTGCGGCGCGCACCTCAAGGAGTAGGCGTCCTGGACCAGGTGGGGCGAGTCGCGGTGGGAGGCCACCATGGGGCTTCCTTCTAGGAGCCTGTGCAGGTTGCGGGCGCTCGCGAGTTGGCCAGGGTGGGGCCTGATAGCGTGCAGCTCTTCCCTGAAGACCCGGTCTGTGCCCAGCAGCGCCTCGACGGACATCGCCGTCGTGACGTCGGTGGTCTTCAATAGAAGCTCGAGATCCTCCAGGGCGAGGACCAGCATCCCCAGCATGCCGTCCGTCCCGTTGACGAGCGCGAGCCCCTCCTTGGTCTGCAACCGCACGGGGCTCAGGCCGACCCTGTCCAGTGCCTGTTCCGCAGGGACTATCTCGCCGTCTTCCAGCACCAAGCCTTCGCCCGTG
>JARDZQ010000180.1 GCA_029240775.1 Rubrobacteraceae bacterium
CCACGGACGGCGCCTTATACGCTACCGGGGTCGGCCCCAGATCTGCAACCACTGCCCCGCGAAGCCCGACTGCACCGACTCCGACGAGGGCAGGGAGGTGGTGCACGCGATGGATCCCTGGCCCCACTCCGAGGCGGGCCGCTTCCACCGGGGTATCTCGCTCGCGGTGGTTCTTATCACAGGCCTGGTCCTCGCGGTCGAGACCCTCCGCAACCACTCACCGTTAGAGCTGGCTGTGCTCGCCGCCGTGGCCCTGGCCGTCGTGCTGACAGCCTGGTACCTGCACGCAGCCTTCCGCGCCAGTCCGGCCAACTTCCCGACCTCTCCGCCGCGGGTTCCTGCGGAACCCGTCCACCCAGGATACTCCAAGGGGAAAGGGAAGGGCCTGCCGGCGGGGTAGGCTCGCGGGTGTCGAGGGCCTGATCCATCTTCGCCACCAACGGGAAATGTGGGGGCCAGGCCTTACGTGGTTGGCGGGCAACTGGTCCATCGGGATCAGGAGATTAGGGAAAATTGCTCAGGGAAGCGCGCTCCGCCCGCGTTATGCTGCTCCCATGGAGGACCGGGTGTTGTCGACACTGGTTGGAGACCAGAGGAGGCGAGCGATGAGCGTGTTGCCGGAGAAGATCCTGGTGGCTACCGACGGTTCTGAACAGGCGGGGAGGGCAACCCGAACGGCGGCCGAGCTCGCCGGGAAGCTCGGAGCCGAACTGCACTTGATCTACGTGGGGGAGCCGCCCGTCGTCTTCCATCCGGAGATGCGGGGATATACCGCCCTCTACGAGAGAAGCGAGCAGGATGGCAGGAAGCTCTTGGAGGAGGAAGCGGAGCGAATTCGTGCGTCCGGAGCGACGGTCGCCAGGTCTCACTTGAGAATGGGCAGACCCGACGTGCAGCTACTGGCCGTGGCAGGGGAGATCGGCGCGGGTATGCTAGTGGTCGGAAGCCGGGGGCTGGGCGGTGTCAAGCGAGCCCTCATGGCAGCATATCCGACTCCGTGGTTCATCACGCGCACTGCCCGGTGCTCCTCGCGCGGGCGGAAGTGGAGTAGCGTGACACTGCGGTGCATCTCCCCTGTGCGGACGGATAACTGAATGGGTGGAGGTCTGCTCCGGCGGATCCCGCCCGTGCGGCTGTATCTGGGCGCCACGGTCCTGATAGGACTCCTCGTGGCGGTCGTAACGGTCGCCCAGATGGCTTTTCTGAGCAAGATAGTGGACCGGGTCTTTCTGAAAGCAGGAGGCGGCGAACAGGCCGTTACCCTGCTCTTGATGCTCGCGGGCACCGCCGTTCTGCGGGCCGGACTGCTCTGGGTCCGTGAGACCACGGCGCAGCAAGGTGCGGTCCGGGTAAAGAACGATCTCAGGGAGAGGCTGTTCGCCCACGTGCTGCGGCTGGGACCGGCCTACGCTAACAGCGAGCGTCCCGGCGAGCTCACGACGACCCTGACGGAGGGTGTCGAGCGGCTCGATCCGTACTTCGCCCGATATCTGCCGCAGGTTCTCCTGAGCGCCGTTGTTCCACTGCTGGTGGTGGCTTACATCCTTCCCCGTGACGCTGCCAGCGCGGTACTGCTGGTCGTTACCGCGCCTGTTATACCGGTGATGATGGTACTGGTCGGGAGTTATGCCGAGGAGCACACGCGGCGCCAGTGGCTCGCGCTCTCGCGCATGGGCGCGCACTTCCTCGGCGCCCTGCAGGGTTTGCCGACGCTCAAGGCGTTCGGGCGCGTCGCGGCCGAGGAAGAGAAGGTTGAGCGGGTTAGCGGCGAGTTCAGGGAGCGTACGCTGAAGGTGCTGCGCTACGCTTTCCTCTCAGGGCTGGTGCTCGAGTTTATGACGGCCGCCGCCATAGCGCTCGTCGCGGTGGTTCTGGGGGTGCGTCTGATCAACGGCGCCATCTCCTTCCAGGACGCCTTCCTGGTGCTTCTCCTGACGCCGGAGTTCTACCGGCCCCTGCGCGACCTCGGCATCCACCGTCACGCCGGGATGGAGGGCAAGGCCTCAGCCGAACGGATCTTCGAGATACTCGATACCCCGGTGCCACCGGACGGAACTGTGCAGGAGAACCTGTCCGGAGAGCTGGAGCTCTCGTTCTCCGGCGTCCGTTTCACCTATCCGGGGCGAGACCTCCCAGCGCTCGACGAGCTGAGCCTAACCCTGCCGGCCGGCTCTCGCACGGCTCTGGTCGGGCGCAGCGGCTCAGGCAAGAGCACCCTGGTCGGTCTGCTCCTGAGGTTCCTGGACCCGGACGCCGGCGTCATCTCGGCCAACGGGGTTCCGAGCGGGGATCTACCGGCGGTGGCCTGGCGGGAGCACGTGGCGCTGGTGCCGCAGCGCCCGCACCTCTTCTACGGCAACGTGCTCGAGAACATCAGGCTGGCGAAACCGGATGCCACCCGGTCCGAGGTCGAGCGGGCGGCTGAGTTGGCGGGGGCTGCGGAGTTCATCCGGCGTATGCCGCACGGCTACGACACCCAGATCGGGGAGCGGGGCCTGCGCCTCTCCGGCGGCGAGGCGCAGAGGCTAGCGATAGCCCGCGCCTTCCTCAAGGACGCCGCCCTGCTCATTATGGACGAGCCTACCTCCAGCCTGGACCCGGAGAGCGAGCGTCTCGTCAGGGATGCCCTCGACCGCCTGACGCGGGACCGGACCTCCCTGATCGTCGCCCACCGCCTGAACACCGTAAGCACCGCGGACAGGATCGTCGTTCTGCACGAAGGCCAGGTTGCGGAGACCGGGACCCACGCGGGACTACTCGAACGCAAAGGGCATTACTCGCTCTTGGCGGATGCCTACGAGGACGTGCCGGTATGAGGGTGTTCCTGCGTCTGCTTGGTTTCATGAGACCCTACTGGTGGCGGGTCCTGCTTGGTGTCCTGCTCGGGGTGGCGACGGTAGCGAGTAACGTGGGTCTCCTTGCTACTGCGGCGTACGTGATCTCCGCCGCCGCCGTAGTGCCTTTCCTGGCTATGCTCACCGTCCCGGTCTACCTCGTGCGACTCTTGAGCGTCTCGCGGGCCGTCTCGCGTTACGCCGAGAGGCTCGTCTCGCACGACGTTACCTTCAGACTGCTGGCGGAACTCAGGACCCGCTTCTTCATCCGCCTCGCGCCCCTGGCGCCGGCCCGCCTGCTGAAGTACCGCAGCGGGGATCTCCTCGTCCGCGTCGTGAAGGACGTCGAGGAGCTGCAGAACGTGTATTTGTACTCCTTCTCTCCCGTGGCTGTGGCGCTCTCCGTCTGCGCGCTCGCTACCCTCGTCCTCTTCACCTTCGACCCGGCCATTGCCTTCGTGGCCCTCGGTTTCTTGACTGCCACCGGCGTCGGTGTGCCTGTCCTGGTGCGGGCGCTCTCTAAAGGGCTGGGGCGGCGGCAGCTGCGGCTGCGGGCGGAGCTCGACGCCAGGATCGTGGACGACGTCCAGGGGGTGCAGGACATCCTCGCTTTCGGACGGGAAGGCGGTGAGCAGCACGAGATCTCCACCATAAACACCAGGCTCGGGCTGGTGCAGCGCCGGATGGCCCTGGTGACCGGTCTGCAGAACGCCCTAAGCGACCTGATGATGAACCTGGCGATGGTAGCGGTGCTTATCGTCGCGATCCCCCTGGTCGCGGCGGGGGAGATGGACGGTGTCTTTCTGGCGTTCATCGCGCTCGTAGTGCTCGGCAGCTTCGAAGCCGTAGCTCCGCTCGGCGCTGCCTTCCAGGTCCTCGGTCGTTCCGTCGGAGCCGGCGAACGCCTCTTCGAGATCTCCGACTCAGAGCCCCAAGTCACGGACCTGCCCGAGCCCCTGTCCTTGCCACAGGACGGCACGCTGGCGCTGGACCGGGTGAGCTTCAGATACGATGAAGACGGTTCGCCGGCGCTGCGGGACGTCTCCTTCGTTCTGCGGCCTGGCAGCCGGGTTGCGGTAGTGGGGCCGAGCGGCTCGGGCAAGAGCACGCTGGCCGGCCTGATCCTTCGTTTCTGGGACCCCGACAGCGGCGAGGTCCGTCTCGGCGGCTGGGATGTCCGCTGCTACGCCCAGGGGGATCTCCGGGCAATGATCGGTGTCGTCTCCCAGGATACCCACGTCTTCAACGACACGGTGCGCAACAACCTGCTTCTTGCCGACCCGGAGGCAGACGACGCTTCTTTGTACAGGGCAATAGGGGAGGCACATCTGACAGGTCTCGTGGAAGGACTGCCTGGCGGGCTGGACGGGTACGTCGGCGAGCAGGGCCAGCGGCTCTCCGGCGGGGAGCGGCAGCGGTTGGCCGTCGCCCGGGCCCTGCTCAAGGACGCCCCGGTGCTCGTACTCGACGAGGCCACGGCCAATCTGGACACCGTGACGGAACGCGAGCTCCTCGGGACAATCCGGGAGCTGATGCGCGGCAGGACTACGCTCCAGATTACCCACCGGCTCGTCGAGATGGAGACGATGGACGAGATACTGGTGCTTGACGAGGGGCAAGTCGTCGAGCGCGGCACCCACGAAGAACTGGTCCGGAAGGACGGACAGTATCGCCGGATGCTGGCCGTGCAGGACGGCATGCTGGCAACGGCCTGAAAGTAGTGACGGATGGCCGGCGACCCAAGAAACGGGCCAGATTTGATCAGGCGCCGCCCCGGCGGAGCCTGTAGCCTGATCCCGAGAACCACAGGAGGTTAGGGTTTTGGAAGACGCGTTGTTGGTATCCCGGTTGCAGTTCGCCTTCACGGTGACCTACCACTACCTCTTTCCCATGCTCACCATGGGGCTGGCGCTGCTCATCTTCGTCTTGAAGAGTGTCTACATGCGCAACCGGAACGAGCTGTACAACGACTCGGCGCGGTTTTGGGGCAAGATCTTCGCCGTAACGTTCGTCATGGGCGTAGTGACCGGCATACCCCTGGAGTTCCAGTTCGGGACCAACTGGGCCGCTTTCTCCGAGTACGCTGGGGACATCATAGCCCAGACACTGGCTATGGAAGGAGCGTTCGCCTTCTTCCTGGAGTCTGCGTTCGTGGGACTGTTCCTGTGGGGGGAGGACAGGTTCGGACAGAGGGTGCACT
>JARDZQ010000181.1 GCA_029240775.1 Rubrobacteraceae bacterium
TTCGAGCGCGGCCAGGCACGCTCCCAGAGTGCCGCCCGAGGCCCTTCTCGAGCGCTCGACCATTCTCTGGGACCACGGGAAGCCAATGCGGCGCATCTCTTTCTCCGTTAGCGTTCCTGAGGCGACG
Organism: Rubrobacteraceae bacterium; assembly: GCA_029240775.1. Lineage (GTDB taxonomy): Bacteria > Actinomycetota > Rubrobacteria > Rubrobacterales > Rubrobacteraceae > JALYGY01. Next base: position 128 of record JARDZQ010000181.1, read on the forward strand.
CGCCGCAGGTAGCCCTCTTCATGGGAGCGCAATATCTCCGCGCCCGAGACCGGGCGGGGCACGATCATCTCCTCGGGTCCGCAGATGCCGGACGCCGCGACTCTCTCGCGCAGCATCGAGTACTTGATCATCGGGAAGCGGTGTCCCTCCGGCAGCGGGAGCACAAAGTGGTCGCTGTAGAAGACCTTCAAAGGTTGCTCTCTCGTGGATGCACAGGAGAGAAGCGTAGTACATGGCGCGGCCCCGCGTAAGGATCGCTTTCGCAATGATGGTGGGCGCGCTATGGTAGCATCCCCCTTTCTAGAAGCCATGGACGAGCCCACACAAGAGCGCCTCTTCGCGGAGAATCCGGGCAGGATCTCACCCCCCGAGCCGGGCCTGTATCTCGGGACCTCCGGCTGGTCGTACGCCGACTGGGAAGGGACTCTGTACCCCGAAGGTCTCCCTGTGGGCTCCAGGCTCGCCGAGTACGCGAAGCACTACGCGACCGTCGAGATAGACTCGACGTACTACGGCACCCCGCGCCGCTCGACCGTGGAGAGGTGGCGCGAGATTTCACCCGAGGGCTTCCGCTTCGCCGCGAAGTTCCCGCAGGAGATCACCCACGATAAGAACCTGGTCGGCACAGACGAGCTGACCCGGACCTTCGTAGACACGATGCGTCTCCTACGCGACCGTCTAGGTCCTCTCCTGGTACAGCTTCCACCCTCGTTCTCAGTCGAGGGGATGGGGGTACTGGAAGATTTCCTGTCCACCCTCCCGGAGGGCGTCCGTTACGCCGTCGAGGTTCGCCACCGGAGCTGGCTCGGCTCGGACCTTCCGGAGTTGCTGCGCGAGCATGGCGCCGCCCTGACCCTCATCGACTACCCCCGGATGCCATGTATGGAAGACGCGACGGCGGACTTCGTCTACATCCGCTGGCTCGGCGACCGGCGGGAGTTCCCCTCGGACCACACCCACCCCAAGCGCGACCGGACCGGGGATCTCGCATGGTGGGCCGAGAGGATCGAGCACTTTCTCTCGGAGGGCCGCGAGGTCTTCGCCTACGCGAACAACCACTACCAGAACCACTCCCCCTCGACGCTGGAGCAGTTCCTGGAGATCCTGCGCACAGACCGGTGACGTTACCCGTACTCTTCAGCACCGGTTCCCTCTATCCTTTCGGGCTCGAGCGGGTCTACTCCTGGGCCGCGGAGTCGGGCTTTGACGGCGTGGAGATCATGATGGACGAGCGCTGGGACACCCACCAGCGCGCCTACCTCGAGCACCTCCAGGAGAGACACGGAGTGAAGATCCTGGCCCTCCACCCGCCCCTGCGCCGCGGCGCTTGGAACCTCGGACCCGAGCAGACGCTTGTCCGGACCGCCAGGTTGGCTCACGGCATGGACGTCCCCGTCGTCGTGGCGCATCCCCCGCCTCCGGGTAGGTCGCTGGAGCGCTGGGCCGCAGGCCCGTTACGCGAGGCGCGGGAGCAGGGCGTCTCGGTAGCTGTCGAGAACATGCCGCGCGCTGAACCCCGCTGCGTATTCAGCATCCAGCGCTACCGGAGCTGCTACCTGCCAGAGCATCTCCTTGGTCTGGGCGACGTCACCCTCGACACGAGCCACGTCGGGGCGAGCAAGGTGGACCTGATACGCGCCTACTCCACCCTCGCTCCCCAGCTCCGTCACGTCCATCTCTCCGACTCCGACCTGACCGGCAGAGATCAGCACCGCCTCCCCGGCAAGGGCCTCCTTCCCCTGAGACCGTTCCTCTCCGCCCTGGCGAGGAGCGACTATCCCGGCGCCGTCAGCCTGGAGCTCAAGCCCTGGCCCCTCGGCGCTCCGGACCACGACACCATACTGGAGCGGATGCGCGGGGCGCTGGCGTTCGCCCGCACAGCCCTGGCCGAAGACCCGCGTGCGCGCTGAGAACAGATGGTAAGCTCTCTGTTCCACATTTAGCTAGAGGAGCACGTTTGATGAGAGATGAGCGTTTGGAGAAGCTGGCGCGGGTCCTTGTGGACTACTCCGTCGAGGCGGGCGAGGGGGAGCAGGTCTTGCTCGCCGGCGGGGCGCCCGCCGAGCCCCTCATAAGAGCCGTCTACGCCCGCCTCCTGGACGTGGGAGCCATCCCCATCCCCCAGGTCGCGCTGCCCGGCATACAAGAGCTCTTCTTCGAGCACGCACAGGAGATCCACTACCAGAAGACTCCACCAGCCGTCTACGCTGTCTACGAGGGCGCCGACGCCGTCATCTCTATCATGGCACCGCATAATACACGAGCACTTGCGAACGTGGACCCGAGCAAGCAGCAGGCATTGGGGAAGCGGGACAAAGCGGTACAGGACATGGTGTTGGCGAAGGACCGGTGGGCGTTGACGCTCTTCCCGACGCAGGCGCTTGCGCAGGAGTCCGAGATGGGGCTCGGGGAATACGAGGAGTTCGTCTTCGGGGCGATGGCGCTAAACGAGGACGACCCGGTCCACTTCTGGCGGGAGAAGGCCGGGGAGCAGGGCCGGCTCATAGAGCGATTGGAGAAGGCGAGAGACGTACGCATCGTCGGACCGGAGACCGATCTTACGCTCTCCATCGAGGGGCGCAAGTTCTTGAATGGCGACGGGAAGCACAACATGCCGTGTGGTGAGATCTTCACCGGTCCCGTAGAGGACTCGGCTAACGGGGAGATCTACTTCGGCGTCCCCGCGGCTGTTGCGGGGCGCGAGGTCTCGGGGGTACGGTTCCGCTTCGAGAGTGGGCGGGTCGTCGAGGCGAGCGCCGAGAAGGGGGAAGAGTACCTTCGGTCCATGCTCGACGCGGACGAGGGGGCGCGCTATCTCGGGGAGCTGGGCATCGGGACCAACTTCGGCATCCCGCGGGCGACCAAGAACATACTCTTTGACGAGAAGCTCGGGGGGACGGTGCACCTCGCCATAGGACGCTCCTACGAGAAGACAGGCGGCAAGAACGACTCGAGCGTGCACTGGGACCTCATCTGCGACCTGCGCGAGGGCGGCGAGCTCTACGCCGACGGCGAGCTCGTACAGAAGGATGGCCGCTTCCCCGACTACGACTTCGCGGCGTAAGGGGAGAGGTGCAGGGAGAGACGATGCTCAGGGTCGCCAACGTGAAGGACGAGGCGGCGCTCGAGAGCGTGCGCGACCTACTCGACGTGCTCGGCGTGCACTACGAGCACATCCGCTCCGAGCCTGACGAAGATACCTTCCCGCAGACCGCCTACTTCTACGTGCCCGACGGGGCCGCCGACGATGTCGATGCCGCCATCCAGCGGCTCTCCGAGCAGCACGGCTTCGACGCCGAGGTGCTCTGAGGCAGGAAGGTAGGAGGAGTGACGAGACGTAGCGGTGGGATCCCCGGCCCGGATCGGGTCACAGGGCCTCAAGTACGCTACGATGCCGTCTTCCTCGACGTGGACGGCACCCTCCTGTGGGTAGATCTCGACCTCGAGGGGTACGTCGAGGACCTGGCGCCATACGCGGTGAACGGGTCCTTGACGGTCGAGAGGGCTGAAAGGCCGGTGTGGGAGGGGCTGCGGCGGCACATAGAGGAGAACATTGAGCACCGCACGGAAGAGGACCTCGCCGCCTTCAAGCGCCGCAACGCCCAGATAATCGCCGGCCAACTCGGCATCCGGGCGCCGGCGAACGTGCTCGCGGGCGTGGCGGAGCGCAGGATCTCCTTCAACCCCTATCCCGAGGCGGAGGCGGTGCTACAGCAGCTAATGGAGATGGACGTGGGGATGTACGTCGTCTCGAACTGGGATCTTAAATTGGTCGAGGTCCTCGAAGGTCTCGGCTGGATGCACTACTTCGATGGCGTCGTGGTCTCCGCGGTTTCGGGGGTCGAGAAGCCAGATTCCCGGCTCTTCGAGGAGGCGCTCGAGGTCAGCGGTGTGAAGGGGGAGAGGGCGATCCACGTGGGCAACGACCCCGTGGCCGACGTAAGGGGGGCGGCCGATGCCGGAATCGACACGGTGCTCGTGAACCGCGGGGGGAACGTGGAGGTGCCCGAGGCCACGTTCGTCGTCAGGGATCTCAGCGAGCTGCCGGACCTGCTGGGGGGTTAGAACGTTGTCCGAGGCGGTGCCCGAAAAGCGTGAGATAGACAGGGAGCGCATCGGGCGAGCGGTGCGCGAGATCCTCATCGGCATAGGAGAAGACCCTGACCGCGAGGGTCTCCTGGGCACCCCGGAGCGCGTCGCCGACGCCTACGCGTACCTCTTCGCCGGCCTGGACGAGGATCCCACCCATCACCTGGAGGTGGGCTTTATGGAATCAGCGCGCGACACCGTCCTCGTCCGGGACATACCGCTCGCGTCGCTGTGCGAACATCATATCCTGCCGTTCATCGGCAAAGTTCACCTCGGCTACGCTCCGCAGGGTCGGGTCGTGGGCTTGAGCAAGCTGGCACGTCTCGTGGAGGGGTACGCCCGGCGGCCCCAGCTGCAGGAGCGGCTGACGGCCCAGATCGCCGACGCCCTCTACGAGAGCCTGGGATCCCGCGGCTCGATCGTCGTGATCGAGGCCGACCACACCTGTATGACGATCAGGGGCATCCAGAAGCCCGGCAGCATCACGGTAACGTCGGCAGTGCGGGGGATCTACGAGCAGGACGCGGCGCTTCGCTCGGAGGCGATGACCATGATCTCGCGCGCTACCCGCTAAAGCGGTTTGCGAAAGAGTTGCGCATCCGCGGAGCAAGATCTTTGGGAGTCGGGAGCTCGCCTCGCCAAGAGTACCCCTGAAAACCTGATAGCCCAACAACCTCTCTCCCAAAAGGTCGTACATTCCGCGACCTGCTCTAGCCCGGATACTCAGCGGCCTCGACGGTCGCCTTCTCAGGGACACCGGCCAGTGCGGCTCCGGCGATGCCGGCCTCGTTGAGCATCTCAGCCCGGACAACCTTCGTGCGCGCCGTGAGGTGCG
>JARDZQ010000182.1 GCA_029240775.1 Rubrobacteraceae bacterium
CCATGACTGATCCCCGCGTTACCGGAGCCCTACGCTACTCGCAAGACGTGGCGATGGAGGGGATGCTTCATGCCCGCCTCCTGCGCTCGCCCGTGGCCCACGCCCGCGTGGTGGGGGTGGACGCCTCGGCGGTCCCGGAGGGCATCATCGTCCTCCTCCCGCAGGACGTCCGGGATCTTGGCGGCTACGGGCCGCAGATAAAGGATCAGGAGGTCTTCCCTCAGGAGCGAGTTCGCTACGCCGGGGACGTAGTCGCGGCCGTCGCCGCCGAGACCGCCGACGAGGCCGAGGAGGCGGTGGGGCTCATAAACGTCGACTACGAGGAGCTTCCCGCCGTCTTCGATGAGGTGGAGGCCGCCTCGGAGGGGGCGATACTGGTCCACGAGACGACAAACATCTCTAGGAACGACGCCGCGTACTTCGGCATTCGACCGCAGCAGGGGACGAACATCTGCCACCTCTTCCGGCTGCGACACGGCGACGTCGAGGCCGGGTTTGGGGAGGCCGACGCCGTGGTCGAGGAGACCTACCACACCGCCGGGGCTACGCACGTCCCGATGGAGCCCCATGCCGCCGTTGCTCGCTGGGAATGGGACCGGTTGGAGGTCGTGACCGGCACACAGACCCCGTTCAACATGCGCACGGACCTTGCCGGGCTCTTCGGCATAGACGAGGAGAAGGTCAGGATAATCTCACCCCCTATGGGGGGCTCGTTCGGGGCGAAGACCTTTGTCAGGACGGAGGCGATAGCCGCGTGCCTCGCTCGCAAGGCGAAGAGGCCGGTCAAGATCGTTCTCGAGCGCGATGAGATGTGGATGACGCTTAACCGCCACCCGTCCACGGTCCGGGTGAAGCTCGGTGCTCGAAGCGACGGCACGCTCGTCGCTAACGAGACCGAGTGCTGGGCCAACACCGGGGCCTACGCCGACTGCGGTCCCGGCGTCGCCCAGAAGATGGGCTTCGCCGCCCCTGGGCCGTACCGCATCGCCAACGTTCGGGTCGACTCGCGCGCCGTCGGCTACGGCCAGATGCAGTCCACCTGGGCGAGGGAGCGTACCATGGATCTCCTCGCCGACAAGCTCCAAATGGACCCGCTGGAGCTGAGGAAAAAGAACCTTCTCAAAGACGGGGACGAGTACTGCACCGGCGAGACCATGCACGATATCCACTTCGAAAGGCTCCTGCAGGACGCAGCCGACGCTGTGGCCTGGTCCGAGAGCCGGAAGAACAAGGGTCTGTGCGTCATGCTCAAGGGCATGCAGACCCCGAGCCGTGCGGCGATCGCGGTGGAGGCCGGGGACGGCGGAAGCTACATCGTCCGTTGCGCGACGACCGAGATGGGCCAGGGCGCCAAGATGGCGATGCGCATCATGGCTGCCGAGCTGCTGGACGCGGATGTGAAGAAGGTCAGTTGCCCCGATCCGGACACCAATATCGTCCCGTACGATACCCGCACGACCTCCAGCCGCTCGACGCACATGATGGGCCGAGCGCTCGAGGTGGCCGTCGCCGACCTGAAGGAGAACGGCGGTGAGCGCGGCTACGGCGAGGTCGTGGACGAGGGCGGGCTCGATCCCGATACCGGCCAGGGCGTCGCGTCGTCGCACTGGCACCAGGGGGCGGCTGCCGCTGAGGTCGAGGTTGACGAGGAGACGGGCAAGTTTCGGGTGATGAAGCTTCACGCGCCGATCTACGCGGGCCGGGTGATAAACCGGCCAGCAGCCGAACTCCAGAACGAAGGGTCAATGATCATGGGCCTCGGAACCGCCCTCTTCGAGGGCAACGAGTTCACAGAAGGCCAGATCACGAACGCCAACCTCTCCGATTACAACGTACCCGCAATGGACGACATGCCTGTAACCCTCTCGCACGAGCTGGTGGAGCGTGAGGACGGAGACGTGCAGGGTCTCGGCGAGACTGCCCTCCCGCCGGTCCCGCCCGCGATCGGCAACGCTCTCTACTCCCGCGGCATACACGTGACGGATCTGCCAATCTCCCCAGAGCGAGTCCTCGACGCCGTGGACGCCCGAGACGGCAGAGGCGAGGCCTGGGCCAAAGTCGCCTTGGAGCTTGTTTCCACGAACGGCCAGTACGGAGACTTAGGGGAGAGCATTCCCCCATCCGGGTCTACCCGGGAGCCGACAACGCCGATGAATGGTGTGAGACCTTTGCTGACTTCGCCGTCCGCTGTGCTGTTCCTCGGGACGCTCGCTATAGGGCTCCTAGCGATCGCGCTCTACCGGTTGCTCCACCGCAGAGTCGAGGCCGGAAAGAAGGCTTCATATGGGTTACGGGTACCGAGGAGGTAGGGTGAAAGTTCGATTTAACGTAAACGGTGAGGCCGTCGAGGTCGAAGCCAGAGCGGACGAGATGCTTCTCGACGTTCTCAGAGGCGAGCTCGACCTGACGAGCGTTCGTTACACCTGCGGCGTGGGGGTCTGCGGGGCGTGCACGGCGCTGGTGGACGGCGAGCCGATCTCGACGTGCATTCTGCTGGCCCTGCTCGCGGAGGGGAAGGAGGTCACGACCGTCGAGGGACTCGGCGGGGATCATCCCATCCAGAGAGCGTTTGCCGAGGCAGAGGCCTTTCAGTGTGGCTACTGTACCCCCGGCATGATCCTCACGGCCAAGCGCCTCCTCGAAGAGGACCCGGAGCCAAAGGAGGAGAAGATCAGGACCTACATGAGTGGCAATTTGTGTCGTTGCGGTTGCTACGCCAAGATCGAAGACGCCGTGAACTTGGCGGCAAGCGCGAGCAAGACCGCCGCTCCGATCAAGGGAGGCGCATGAGGCTGGTTACCTACGATGCCGGGCAGGGGCCCAGGGTAGGGATTCTCGAAGGCAATACCGTCCTGGACGTCGGTTTCGACGGCGACATGATTGCCTTTATCGAGGCTGGCGCCCCTACTCGTTCGCCTTCTCCGGTAGAGAACGCCCGGCTGCTCTCTCCCTTGAGGCCGCGTTCGATGAGGGACTTCCTCGCCTTCGAGGGGCACCTCAAGAACGCTTTCCGCCGTCTGGGGCGGCCGATACCGAACGAGTGGTACGAGGTTCCCGCCTTCTACCGGGGGATGCCTGATACCGTGATTGGGCCGGGGGAGACCATTCCTTACCCGTCTTACACAGAGAAGCTGGACCACGAGCTGGAGCTCGCCGCCATAATCGGGCGTAGAGGCAGGGACGTCCCTCGCGAGGAGGCGGATGACTACGTTTTCGGCTACACGATCTGGAACGACCTCTCGGCCCGCGATACTCAGGCTCGCGAGTTGCCGGTGGGGATGGGCCCGTCGAAGGCCAAGGACTGGGACGGCTCGAACGTTCTGGGGCCCTGCATAGTCACGGCCGACGAGGTGGACGCTGGTAACCTGACGATGAGCGTCCGCGTCAACGGCGAGACGTGGGGCGAAGACAACTCGGGGAGCATGCACCACAAGTTCGCGGACATGATCGCCTACGCTTCCCAAGCGCAGACGATCTACCCCGGTGAGGTTTTCGGCTCGGGGACTGCCGAAGGCGGCGCAGGCATCGAGACGGACCGCTACCTGAGCGAGGGAGACGTCGTCGAGCTCGAGATAGAGGGCATTGGCGTCCTGAGGAACACGATCGGAAAGAAAGGAGCCTAGAGATATGGCGTTCGTTGTCGTGGCGAAGTGGACGGCCAGGGAGGGCGAAGCGGACAAAGTCGAGGAGGCCATAAGGAAGCTCACGCCGCTCTCACGGGATGAGCCGGGCAACCTGTTCTATCAGGCTCACCGCGATCCGGAGAACCCGAACCTGTTTTTCCTCTACGAGCAATACGTCGATGAGGACGGCTACAAGGCGCACGGCGAGTCGGAGCATTTCCAGGAATACGGATTCGGAACCGCGATCCCGCTCCTCGAGAGCCGCGAGCGCGAGTTCTACGTGACGCTTGACTCATAGGAGAGTCGTCATGGCAAAGATCGTAGACCTCAGCCCGAAGGTCCCGCACGGCTTCAGGGGGCCACCCTCCACGGACCTCGGGGTGCAGCTCGAGGTCCGTACCAAGAACGGCACCGGCTACTGGCAGTCCACACAACTCGACTTGATGAGTCTGCACACCGGCACCCACGTGGAGTCCGCACTTCACACGATCGAGAACGGGGAGGCCATAGACGAGGTCGCGTTGGATAGGGTAATCGGAGAGGCGGTAGTCCTCGACCTCACGCCCACGGAGCCGATGCAGATCATAGACGTAGCCGACCTTGAGGAGGCGAACAAGAGGCTGGAGGCTTCGGGCGAGCCGGCCCGGCCCGGCGACATCCTGCTGCTGAGGACCGACTGGGCGCAGAGGCACATCGGGACTCAGAGGTACTTCAAGGAGTCGCCCGGCCTGACGGAGGAGGCCGCAAAGTGGATCGTTGATAGAAGACCGAAATCCGTCGGCTGCGACTTCTTTGAGGAGCCCGCAGCTCGAGAGCCCGGCTGGACGGCGGACCAGTTCGTGGTGCATGGCGCGATCCTGGGCGCAGATATCCCGCTGATCGAGGGACTGGTGAACCTGAGAGACCTGCCGCCTAGGGTCCGGTTTTTCGCCCCCTTCTACAAGTTTTCGGGTGTTGAGAGCGCCCCGGCCCGCGCGTTCGCCCTGATCGAAAGCGACTAAAGGTAAAGGGATCGCGCTATTGTCTACCGTAACGGTTCATTGGGTACGTCACGGCAAGATTGCCTCGCACAGGGGCAACGTCCCTCTGACAGACGAAGGGCTAGCCCAGGCTCGACAGAGGGGAAAGTTGCTCGCCGAGAACGTCTCTGCTGGAGAGATCGTCCACTTCATGCACGCCCCCACCCTCCGCACCCGGCAGACGGCCGAGGAGATCCGCGCGAGCATGGACGAGGCTCTGGGCCCCGGTAACGATGCCAATCTCCTCGAAATCAGCGAGCAGTGGGCCATCCGTAATCCAGACCTCTACATCGCGGGCCAGCGGGTCGAGATGGTGAGCAGCGCTGACGCCCTCGCAGAACAGCTCGCGGCACCGCCCGTGGGCCCCGAGGCGCTCGCGAAGCATCCCTTCTTCCGTGAGTTTTGGGCCTCTCCGGATCGCATAGGTTACTGGGTTGAACATCCTGACCCACCAGGCGAGAACACAGTGGCGGTTGCCCGGCGCCAGCTGACCTTCGCTATGAGCTTGCCGGAAAGGCATGAAAATGGACCGATCCGTTATATTCTCTCGACCCATTCACCCGTGCTGCGAGCGATCTTGCTATGCTACACGGGAGAGGATCCGGGCGAGCCGGCCTACCTGGAACCCATAGATTTGATCCTTTCAGGGAATGGGTCGTCGGAGCTTCGGTTCCGAGGTCTTCGAACGTGTCTCCGCGACACCAAGGTGGTGGGGGTCGAGTCCCGTTAGCCGGCACGTGGGCGGCGACCCTCATATAGATGAGCCTTGGCGGCGGGCACGCGCCCGAATCACTGACAGTTACCAGGGTGAAGGTTAGAGTGGACAATGCAGTCAGCGCTGGCTTCCCGGGACCGCCCCTGCACCACCACGACTTCGACGAAACCTTCTACGTGCTGAAGGGCGAGCTCACCTTTCGACTCGAAGACGAACTCTTCACGAGAAAAGAGGGAGAGCTCGCTTTCGCACCCCGCGGCGTACCCCACACCTTCGCCAACCTCAGCGGCGCCGAGGCGCGGACGCTGATCATCTGCATACCGGCAGGCTTCGAGCGCTACTTCGACGCGATGGCTGCCAGGGTGGCAGGGGTCGAGCCTCCTGCCGAGGCCAAGAAACCGTGGCCCGAGGTGATCACGGTTCGCTCGCGCATTGGAGACCGGGCTCCTCGAGGCGTGAGCTGGCGAGGATCGTAGACACATCGTCGTGGGCCGGCTTGAAGGCTGCCAAGGCACGGCCCCCAGGGGTCGACTTAGGTGGCGGAGGAGCCGTCGACATGAAGGCTGGGACGTAGAGCACGACAGAGGTCGTCCGGAAGCTCGGCGAAGGAGGGTAGGGACTGAGCGACGCCGGCGGAAGACGATCTACG
>JARDZQ010000183.1 GCA_029240775.1 Rubrobacteraceae bacterium
GCGGGCGCCCTTATCGTCGTCTTCGTCTTCCTCTCGTTCGCCTCCCCCGTCTTCCTCTCCGCCGACAACCTCTTCAACATCGGCTCCCAGACCGCGGTCGTGGCCGTCATAGCCATCGGGATGACGCTGGTCATTATCACCGCGGGAATAGACCTCTCTGTGGGCTCGGTGGCGGCGCTCTCGGGTGTGATCGGCGTGATGATGATGTCCCAGGCCGGTCTCCCCGTCCCGCTCGCGATCCTGGGCGGCACCCTGGTCGGAGCGACCTGCGGGCTCGTCAACGGGCTCCTCGTCTCGGTCGCCGGCCTCAACCCGTTTATAGCGACTCTGGGCATGCTCACCGTCGCCAGGGGCCTGACCTTTATCTTCACCAACGCGGTCGCCGTCTTCGGGGCGCCCAACTCCTTCAGGCTCCTGGGGCAGGGGGTCATAGGGCCGATCCCGATCTCCATCCTCATGATCGTGCTCGTTGCCGTCGCCGGGTACATCGTGCTCTCGCGCACCCGTCTCGGGCGCTACGCCTACGCGATGGGCTCGAACCTCGAGGCCGCGCGGCTCTCGGGGATACCCATAAAGCGCTACCTCACGAGCGTGTACGTGATCTCCGGCGCTCTGGCGGGCTTCGGCGGCATGATAGCCGCCTCCCGGGTCAACTCGGGGCAGCCGAACTTCGGCATCGGGCTCGAGCTTGACGTGATCGCGGCAGCCGTCATCGGCGGGGCGAGTCTCTTCGGGGGGCAGGGGACCGTCGTCGGGACCCTGATCGGAGCCTTCCTCGTAGCCCTGATCCGCAACGGATCGGTCCTTCTGGACATAAACACTTTCTATCAGCAGGTGATCATCGGTGTCGTGATCTGGCTGGCGGTGATCTGGGATCAGTACCGGCGCCGCAGGCTCGCCGCAGCATCGGAGTAGAGACGTTGCATGCAACGTCTCCACAACCAACGTCTGTATAGGGAAAAGGAGGAGAAGATGCGTAGAAGAAGTTACGTCCTGGCGGTGCTCCTGGTGGCTGCCTCCCTAGCCCTTGCGGCCTGCGGCGCGCAGGTCCGCGAGTCCGGCGGGGGAGGAGGCCAGGGAGGCGGCGAGGGCAAGGGAGAGAACGCCCCTGTCCGGCTCGCGGTGGTGCCGAAGGCCATCGGCTTCGACTTCTGGGAGCAAGTCCGCCTCGGGGCCGAGTGCGCAGCCCAGAAGGCTGAGGGCGAGGTCGACATCCAGTGGGACGGCGTCACGGCCGAGACCGACGTAAACGGCCAGGTGAACCTGCTCCAGAACTTTATCGAGCAGGGCGTGGACGGGCTGGTCTACGCCGCGACCGACGCCAAGGTCCTCTACCAGGTGACCAAGTCGGCGAAGCAACAGGACGTGACCGTGGTCAACATCGACTCGGGCACCGACCCTCAGCCCTCCGACGTCCCGGTCTTCGCCACCGACAACGTCGCCGCCGCCGAGAAGGTGCCGGACCTGATCTCCGACGAGCTCGGCGAGGAGGGCGGGGAGGTAGCCTTTATCCCGTTCCAGCAGGGCACCCTTACCAACGAGCAGCGCGAGGAGGGCTTCAAGAAGGGCCTGGAGCAGCACCCAGAGCTGGAGCTGGTCGCCGAGCAGTCGAGCCAGAGCGACTACAACAAGGCGCTCCAGGTCACCGAGGACATCCTGACTGCCAACCCTAATCTCGACGCGATCTTCGCTGCCAACGAGCCCGGTGTGCTCGGCGCAGCCGAGGCCGTGCGCCAGGCTGGCAAGGCCGGCGACATAGTCATCATCGGCTGGGACGCCTCCCCGGAGGAGATACAGGGCGTCGAAGAAGGCGTGATCAGCGCCCTCGTCGTCCAGAACCCCTTCAGGATGGGCTACGACGGCACCAACGCCGCGGTAGACATCATCCGTACCGGCGCCAAGGTGGAGAGCCAGGATACCGGCTCCACCATCGTCACCAAGGACAACCTGGAGGACGAGGAGGTCCAGTCCGTCCTCAACCCGAGCTGCGACAACCCGCCCGTCTAGACCGGACGCTGCAGAACGAAGAAGCGGGGGCGCATCACGTGTCCCCGCTTCCGCTGTCCGGCACGTGAACCGCTACTCTGGCGGCCTGCCTCCTCGTGGTCCACAGGGACGCCCGTCAGAGCAGGGAGCCGTCGGCGTCGAATCCCATGGGGCGCGGGTCTTCGACGACGCGCAGCCGCTCGTCGCCTTCGACCTCCGCCAGTAGCGCCTCGGAGACCCACATCTGCCTGAGCTTCAGGGTGTTCTTTATGCGCACGAGCCTGGCTTCGGATGGAGATACTCCGGCGGTCATGGCGAGGGCTGCGGCTATGGCCGTGCGGTCCGAGGGCATGGTCATGGGGATCTTGACGGGGAAAGGGGTGGTGGAGGTGAGGGCGTTCAGGTAGGTGGCGGGCCGGTCCATCTTGGAGACGAGCCGCTCGGTGACCACGTCGGCGGCCCCGAGGCCGTTGGCGTTGCCCCCGGTCTCCGGCGTCAGGTCCAGGAAGACCATGCGCTCGACGTTCGGGCCGCCGGTAGCGTAGGGGGTAGGGTAGCGGCCGGTAACGTTCGGGTCGGCGCCGTCGCCGCTTATGTTCTTCCCGATCTGGTCTATTATCAGGAGGTCTATATCGTCGAAGGGCAGTCGCATGAGCTTGCGCTTCGCATCCTCCAGGAGAGGCGCTTCGCTCTCTTCCAGTTTGCCTGCGGGGATCGCGGCCACCCTGTAGGGCTCCTCGTCGGCGTTCTCGAGGACGGCGAGGCCGAAGGCGACCTTGCCTGTCTCAACGGCGACGCGGGCCGCCTGGGGGATTGTCTCGTGGATCTTCCCCCATCCTGCGGCGTGGATCGAGTGCGCTCCCTTCTGCTTGCCGAGGCCGATGGCGAGCATCTTCGTCGGCCCGCTCTCTACGGTCCCGCGGAAGGCTGTGTGAGGCTTGATCCTGTTTACCACCACGACCGCGTCGGCCTCGAAGGCGTTCTTGTCCATAAAGACCTCAACGCCCGAGAGCGTCTCCCCGACCTTCACCGCCTCCATCGTCGCCCTTACCGGGCAGCCGACTCGCTCCTCACTCACCCCCAGGTGTGCTAGGACGTCCGCCTGGCCCTCGGCGGTCGAGGCCCCGTGGCTCCCCATCGCAGGGATTACGAAAGGCTCGGCCCCGGCCTCTTTCAGAAGGGCGACCAGCGCCGCGACGACGTCCGAGATTCTGCCCACCCCCCGGCTACCGACGCCCACGGCGACCGAGCCGGTCGGGATCTCCACGGATCGCAGCGCCTCCCCGACGGCCGCCCGGATGTCTCGTAGTGCCCGCGGGCTGTCCGCCCGCTGCTCGACGAGCGCGACCGGGGGCGGCTCGATGGCTTCGAGCAACTCCTCGATCTCCTCGTAGACCGGCCTCTCCGTCTGCATGCCTATCACCCCCGGGTAGAGATCCCTGGCATTCATTCTAACAACGCACGCGTCTCTCACGGGGATTTCTGATCTTCCCTCCGCTCCGGTTGTTATACTGGCCTTCGGTGGTAGGCCGGGAGCGAGGGAAAGGTTAGCTGGTGAGGGTAGCCCTTTTCGTACCGTGCTACGTTGACCTCATAAACCCGGAGGTCGGCGTTAGTGTCGTCCGCGTCTTGCGCAAGCTCGGCGTCGAGGTCGTCTACCCCGAGAGGCAGACGTGCTGCGGCCAGCCGGCCTTCAACTCGGGCTTCTTCGACGAGGCCCGCGGCGTCGCCCGCCACTTCCTCGACGTCTTCGAGAAGGAGCGCTGGGACTATGTAGTGTGCCCCTCGGGCTCGTGCACCACGATGGTCTCGCACTACTACCCGTTTATCTTCAAGGAGCTACCCGAGGAGAGAGAGCGCTCGGAGGCGCTCGGACACCACGTCAGGGAGTTCTCGGACTTCCTGGTGAACGTTCTCGGGGCGAAGGATCTCGGCGCCCGCCACGAGGGGAGGGCGGTCTTCCACACCGGCTGCCACCAGCGGCGCGAGCTCGGGAAGCTCCGGGAGCCCATCGAGCTGCTGCGGAACGTCGAGGGGCTCGAGCTCCTCGACTGGAGGAACGAGGAGCTGTGCTGCGGGTTCGGCGGGACCTTCTCCGTCAAGATGCCCGACGTCTCCGTGGCGATGGCCGACGAGAAGATAAGGGCGCTGGAGGAGAGCGGGGCGGATACCCTGATCTCCGGCGACTCCAGCTGCCTGATGCACCTGAAGGGTCGGCTCAGGCGCACGAACCACGACACCCGCGTCTACCACCTGGCGCAGGTTCTGGACTCCGGCGGCGAAAGCGGATGAGGCCGGCGGATAGGAGCGTGTCAGGGGAGCTCTGCTTTACGCCGGCGGCCGAGCTGGCGTCCAGGATCCGGCGCCGCGACCTATCACCGGTTGAGGTAGTCGAGGCCTTTCTCCGGCGGATCGAGGAGCGCAACGGCAACTTGGGCGCCTACGTGACCGTCAACGGCGACGAGGCACGCGAGGCGGCTAAAGAGGCCGAGCGTGCCGTCATGGCCGGCGACCTGCTCGGGCCGCTGCACGGTATCCCGGTAGCGATAAAGGACCTCTTCGATTACAAGGCGGGGGTCAGGAATACGTTCGGCTCCAAGCCCCTGGCCGGCTACGTGCCTCCCCAGAACGCCACCTACGTCGAGCGCCTGGAGAGGGCGGGCGCGGTCGTCCTCGGCAAGACCAACACGCCGGAGTTCGGCCACAAGGGCGCGACCGACAACCTGCTCTTCGGCCCTACGAGCACACCGTTCGCCCCCGGTAAGAACGCGGGCGGTTCGTCGGGCGGGAGCGCCGCGGCCGTCGCGGACGGTCTGTGCGCCGTGGCCCAGGGCACCGACGCGGGGGGCTCGATCCGTATTCCCGCCTCGTTCTGCGGCGCCTACGGCTTCAAGGCCTCCTTCGGCCGGGTCCCCTCCGCTACCCGACCCGACGCCTTCCTCTCGCACACGCCGTTCTCTCACAGCGGTCCCTTGAGCCGGACGGTCGAGGACGCCGCCCTCATGCTCGGCGCGATGGCCGGTCCCCACCCGCGCGA
>JARDZQ010000184.1 GCA_029240775.1 Rubrobacteraceae bacterium
CCGGCTCCGACGCCGTCTCGTCTTCGTCCGATGCGCTCTCTTCGTCGGGCTGGCCCGTATCTCCCCCGGGTTCCTCCTCTTCGGGTTCCTCTCTCCCGGTTCCCGCGGGGTCCTGTACCTCCGTACCCTCGTTCGGATCCCTCTGCGCGTCTTCGCTACCCTCGCTACCCCCGGCTTCGTGCCCCTGTTCCTCCGCGGGCACGTTCTCGGAGGAGGAGACAGGGGCGTTGGGGCTATCTTTCAGGTCCTTCTGCGCGTCCTCGCTACCCTCGGCCTCGTGCCCCTGTTCCTCGGCGGGCACGTTCTCGGAGGAGGAGACAGGGGCGTTGGGGCTATCTTTCGGGTCCTGTGCCACAGTGGGGGGCCGACCGGGGTCGGTCTCGGGAGCCGCATCGCGGGTTGACGGCTCGGCGCGCGGCGCCTGGGGTCTGGGAGGTTCTGGTTCCCGGTCGGGCGCGGTCTTTGCGGGGGCGTTATGCGGACCTGCGGCCCGGGGGGCTCCGTGGGTGGGGTCTCCGGCCTGTCCGGTCGGGCGAACGAGCGAGCGAGCCTTACCGGCGGCCGGACTGGGGGCAGGTCTCCGGGTGCCGGTGTCCAGGTCGGGCCTCGCGCCGGCTTCTCTGGCGGCCGGCCAGCGGTCCTCGCCGGTGGAGGGGGTGGGGGCGCCGCTTCGGGGGACCTCGCAGTAGCGAGCGTCCATCCCCCCGCCGAGGACGCCGCCGCCGGCTCCTATCCATTCGAGGAGCGGGTAGGGGTTCATGGCGCCGGAGGGCAGGTAGCTCCTCGTGCCCGACGCGTCGTACCACCCGAAGTGCAGGTGCGGCGGGAAGAGACCGCGTGTCACCTCCGGCCCCTGACCCGTGTCGCCGGCGTAGCCGAGCAGTTGCCCGGCCCGGACCTTCGCCCCGAGTGGCAGGGAGCTCTCCCGTTGCAGGTGCGCGTAGTAGAAGAGGTCCCCCTCCCTGACCGGCCCCACGGAGTAGGCGGCCCTCAGCATCACCGCGTAGCCGCCCAGAGAGTTCCAGCCGTTGCCGTTGGAGCCGATCACCGGCACGACGGTGCCGTCGGTGACGGCGTACTCGGGCGTGCCGGTCGGCACCATCAGGTCCGTCCCCTCGTGGCCGCCCTGCGGCCTGGGCGCCCCCCACGTGTCCTCGTAGGAGTTCGCGTGTTGCATGGGGAGGGGGAAGACCAGCCTGTTGCCGCTCGGGAACCTCGCGAGGTTCCCGCAGACCGGTCCCGGTCCGCCGTCCGGCTCGGGCTCCACGCGCACTGGCGCCGGACGGTGGAAGACAGCACGGTCGGCGCCGGGAGCCACGGAAGCGCCCCCTATACCCGCCCACTTCAGGTGCCTCGCCACAGCAGGGGCCGACGGTTTCTCACGCGGTGCGACACTCGTCGGCGGTGAGGTGCTCTCGCGCCTGTACGGCTCGTTCGCGGCCGTGGGATCCGTGTCCGCAGGTCGCCTGTCCGGGGGGTCGGAGGCCAGGGAACGGGGCTCAGCGCTCGGGCTTCCCAGCTGGGCGAGGGCCGATAGGACGGAGAGGACGGCCAGCAAGTAGGCGAGCCTCGTCCATCCGAAATCGGTCAAGCGTCCTCCCCGCTCCTCGCGAATGCCCTTCGACGGCCAGGCTCCACTCTCACAGATGGGCTACCTGACGTCAAGGCGCTCTGCGGAAGGATAAGATCCTTCCGCAGAGCTATCAGCGGTCAGCTTCATGTCGCTCGGAGATGCCCGTCTTCGCACGTGCGACCGAAGAAACGAACAGAGAAGCCGTCTCGCTCCGGAAGAGTTCTGCTGATAGTTGCGCCGTCAGACGCTGCGAGCGTTAAGGCTCAGGTAGTGAGGGTAGGCGACGGCGGGCGTGTGGGGAGCGGCGGCCCCGATCATGGCCGCATTGTCCGTGCAGAGATCCGGTGGTGGTATCACGAGCTTCGTGCCCAGCCTAGACGATTCCTCCTCCAGGGTACGGCGCAACAGGGCGTTGGCGGCGACCCCCCCGGCGACGACGATGGCCGGCGACTCCCCTATCTCGGCAGCGCGCAGCAGCTTGCGGACGAGGGCCTCGACGACGGCCGCCTCGTAGCTTGCGGCGAGGTGCTGCAGCTCCTCGCGGGTCCGCTCCTCACCCAGCTCCTTAAGCCTGTAGAGCAGGCTCGTCTTCAGACCAGAGAAGCTGAAGTCCAGGTTATCTCTGGCTTTCAGCGCGATGGGAAACTCGTAGCGGTTCCTGTCTCCGCTCTGCGCGGCCATCTGCAGGGCGGGTCCGCCGGGGAAGCCCAGACCCAGCATGCGCGCGCCCTTGTCCAGGGCCTCACCAGCGGCGTCGTCGAGGGTCTCCCCGAGGAGGTGCATGTGGTGCTCTCTATCCACGGAGTAGAGGGCGGTATGGCCGCCCGAGGCGATCAGGGCCACGAACGGCGGCTCGAGATCCGGTTCCGCCAGGTAGGCGGCGGCGACGTGCCCCTCGAGGTGGTTCACCGGAACCAGCGGGAGCGAGCGAGCGTAGGCTATGCCTTTGGCGGCGGCGACCCCGACGAGGAGCGCCCCGATCAACCCGGGTCTCACGGTCACCGCGACGTGGTCTACGGCTTCGAGACCGACCCCGGCGTCGGTGAGGGAGCGTTCGATCACACCGTCTATCCTCTCCAGATGGGCACGGGAGGCGACCTCGGGCACGACGCCGCCGTAGCGCCCGTGCTCGGTCTGGGTGTGAACGACGTTGGAGAGCGCGCGGCGCCCATCAGGCTCGACGACGGCGGCGCAGGTGTCGTCGCAGGAGGTCTCGATCGCCAGGATCATCGCTTAGCGGTCAGCCATCAGCGTTCAGCTTCTTTCGTGATCGATCGGTTCATCCACTATTGTATCTCGGGGCGTCCCCGGTCTAAGCCGGAGGTTATGGTCGCTACTCCCTGCCTTTTCTGACCGCTGATGGTTGACGACTATACTGATGTCATGCGGACCTTCTCGCTGCTCTTCGCCTTTATAGCGTTAGTGGTACTCGCGATGTTTCTGATCTACGTGATCCGGGGTCCCGTGGAGCCCCTGATCGCCGCCGGCCTGTTCGTCTCTTTTCTGGCCTGCGCGGTTCCGGCTCTGTTCCTCCTGAAGCCTTTCGAGCCCCCGGAGGAGTTGGAGCGCCGCCGCGAGGAGCGTGAGAGACGCCGAAGCTCTAGCGGCGAGCCTCGAGATCCAGGGTCATGAGCAACGCATCCTCGTCCCCGTAATAGCGCCGCCTGCGGCCCGTCACGACGAAGCCGAGCCTCTCGTAGAGGGCGATCGCAGGCGCGTTGGTCGGGCGCACCTCGAGGTGGACGCGCCGGGCCTCGGGGAACGCGCCGAGCGCGGCTTCGAGGAGGGCGCTGGCGTAGCCCCGGCGGCGGCGCTCGGGACGGACGGCGAGCGTCGTCACATGCAGTTCGTCGGCGAGGTAGCGGACCCCGACCTGGGCGGAGATCCCTCCCCCCTCCTCGAGCACCAGATAATGCCCGAACGGGCTCTCCAGCTCTTCGCGCCAGACCGTCTCGCTCCACGGCCTGGGAAGACACAGCGTGTCTACCTCTATGGCGGAAGCCAGGTCCGAGGGCTCCATCGGGCGCAGGAGCGGCCGCGTCTCCCTCACGGGTGGCTCCAGGGGTTGAGGTCCCGCCTGACCTCGGCGTCGGGCTCGCGCACGTAGATGGGGACGAGCTCTTCGTGGTCCACCGCAGCGAGGTTGGCGGAGAGGACGTGCCCCGCCGCCGTGACCCGGTGCAGCGGCGAGGCGTCGGGCGGGATCTTGCCCAGACGGGAGAGCGCATCCCGGTAGCGCACCGCGCCGTCGCCCACGACCAGCGACGCGCCCTCCAAAGGCAACTCTTCCGGCCTCTCGCAGAAGATGCCCGACGTGAGACCGGCCTCCGAGAACCGCTGGGCGAAGACCTGGCCGCGCCTTGCGTCGAGAACGGCGAGCACGTCCCGGTACCCGCCCGAGAGCGCCGGAGCCGCGAGGGCAGCCAGGGTCGAGTTCTTCGATAGTCCCGCGCCCGTCGCCAGAGCGAGCGACCGGGCTGTGGCGGCGGCGATGCGGATGCCGGTGAAGGTGCCCGGCCCTACGCCGACGAGTACGCGTTCGACGCGGGCGAGCTCTTCCCCGGCGAGGTCCAGCGCGGCGTCCACGGCGGGGAGCAGGGTCTCGGAAGCGCCGCGGGAGGAGACGGATACCTCGGCCAAGACCCCGCGCGTATCGCCCTCTGCGACGGCGACGGTGACCACCGGGGTCGAGGCGTCGAGAGCCAGGATCAGCACCCGCGTAGACGCTCCGCGGTGGGCCCGGCCACGCTAACGCGGCGCGTACTCGGTGTCTGGTGGGAGATGCGGACGACGGTAGGGCTCTCGATGAGTCCGAGCGCGGGGTCGGCCCACTCGACGAAGGTGATGGCGTCGGGGTCCAGGTAGTCATCGATCTCGAGCGCGTCCCGGTCTTCGAGCTCTTCCAGGCGGTAGAGGTCGAGGTGGTTGACCGTCACGGGGCGTCCGTTCGTCTCGCCTTCGTAGCCGCGCGCGATCTGGTAGGTTGGACTCGTCACCCTTCCTTCCACGCCTAGAGAGCGGGCAGCCGCCCTCACGAAGGTCGTCTTCCCGGCACCGACCTCGCCCGCGAGCACCACGACGTCTCCAGGCTCGAGACGAGAAGCAAGCCTCGCGGCCAGAGCCTCGAGCGCCCTCTCGTCCAGCCCTTCGAACTCCACGGGTTACCCCTCTTTACCAGAGACCGGGTTGCAGAGGCTCGCGCTCCGCGGGGACGCGGGGGACGTTCAGGGTCTCGTAGGTCGAGGGACGGTCCGCCTCCAGTAGTTCAGGCAGGCGGGAGAAGTCCGAGATCAGGAGCGCCCGGTCCGCCGGGGTGTAGAGCGCCAGCGAGAGGGAGATGGTCGGGAAGACGTAGCGCCCGTCCAGGGGTATGGCCCTGCCGCGTATGCGCGAGACCGCCTCTTTCCTGCCCGTGAGGACGCGGCTCGCGAGGTCCCCCAT
>JARDZQ010000185.1 GCA_029240775.1 Rubrobacteraceae bacterium
ACGTGGAGGTAGCCCCCGATCTTGCCCTGCCTGAAGCCCCTCCCGCACGCCTCCTCGAACGCCCGGATCACCACCATCTCGCGGTAGAGGTCCACGAGACGATCCGTGCCCGTGGCTACCGCGCCTTCGTTACGGACCTCTGCTTCCCCGTTTTCCGGGTGCCCGTTCTCTGCCGACATAGACGGCCCCTTCCCACCTCGCGGTACAACCCTGCGAACGACGAACAGAATAGCACTCTTCGCCGCCTCGTACGCATATTTTATTGCCCGCATCGCCCAGATTTATGCACGGTTGCTAGGCTTCTTGTCCATCTTTCTCCTCAAGCCACACCCGGAGCTGGCGGAAGGCCCTGGCCCTGTGGGAGTCTTCGTGCTTGTCCTCGCCCATCTCGGCGTACGTGAGACGGGTCCCCTGCGGCACGAAGATGGGGTCCCACCCGAACCCCTCCTCCCCCCTCGGTTCGGCCGCGACCTCGCCCTGTATCACCCCCTCGAAGACGTGCACGGCCCCATGCGTATCCGCCAGCGCGAGCGCACACACAGCGCGCGCTCCCCGGTCACCGCCGCAGAGCATCTCGATGATCCCCTCGTTGCCGACGCTACCTAGGAACCATTTGGTGAGCGCTCCCGGCAGCCCGTTCCAGGCTCCGACGACGAGCCCGGAGTCCTCGACGAGGACCGGATATGGCGGCGAGCCGAGCGCTTTGCGGGCGGCTCGGGCCTTGTGCGTTGCGACCTCGGCGAAGTCGAGGGACTGCACCTCGGGAATGTCAGGAGCCGCCCTCTCGAGCTCGACGCCGAGTATCCTCTGGGCCTCGCGGCGCTTGCTCTCGTTGGTGGTAACGAATACTGCCCTCATGGCGCGGAAGTCTACAATCCATGTGCCCTTTATGATACAGTCGCTGCCATGCAAGAAGTCCGGGTGGAGAGCCTCGATGGGCTGGAGGTGAGGGGGAGGGAGCTCAGGCTCTCGGCCAACGCCGGGCGTTTGCGCATCGTGTTCCCGAAGGAGATCTGGGACCACGTCCTGACTAGCGCCGCGACCTCCGACGAGCCCGACGCCGCGGAGCTCGAGGAGCTCTACGCCATAAAGGAGACGCTCAAGGCCCACGCCGAAGAACAGAGCTTTGAGAGCGCTCTCGAGGGGGTTCAGGTCCGAGGCCCCGGGCTCGAATATGACCTGGTGCTCAGGCCCGCGGGGCTCCTCGCCGTTACTACTGGCTACCTCTTCGCGCCGGTGGTCGAACGCGAGCTGATGGCGAATATAAGCGCCGGCCTCGCGGAAGACACCTTCGTCGAGCAGGCGTACGCGATCGGGGCCGTAGCGAACGAAGAGGCCCTCGCCGCTGGCGACGAGAACCTCAAGGCGCTCTCGGTCAGGGGGCGCCGCTGCTCCACCAGCCGCTTCGAGATGGCTCCCGAGCTCTGGCAGGTTCTCTCGGAGAACATGGGCTGGGAGAACGTCGAGACCTTCGTGACCGAGGGGGGAACGTAATTGCCGCTCGTAGACCTCGACCGCTTCGACTTCCTCTACTCCGAGCGGGTCAAGGGGATGAAGACCGCAGCCACGCGCGACCTCATGGCCACGTTATCCCGACCCGGAATCATCTCGCTCGCCGGCGGCTTCCCTGACACGCGGGCCTTCGGAGAAGAGGCTTTTCGCGAGATCTCCGGCAGCATAGCGGCCGACACCGCGCAGGCGCTACAGTACGGCCCAACCTCGGGCCTCGAGCCCGTAAAGGACGTCATAGTCGAGGTGATGGCCGCCGAGGGCACCCCGGCCAGACAGGAGGACGTCTTCGTCACCACCGGCGCTCAGCAGGGCCTTGACCTCATCGCCAAAGTCTTCCTCGACGAGGGAGATGCGATCCTCTGTGAGGGACCTACCTACGCCGGTGCCCTCAACGCCTTCGCCGCCTACAGGCCGCGCATAGCCCACGTCCCCATGGACAGGGCGGGTATGATCCCGGTCGCGGCCCGCGAGACGCTTGACCGAGCCCGCAAGCAGGGACTGCACGTCAAATTCATCTACACCGTCCCCAACTTCCAGAACCCCGCCGGGGTGACGCTGGTGACGGAACGCAGGCGCGAGCTGCTGGAGATCGCGCGCGAGTTCGACCTCGTCGTGGTCGAGGACAACCCCTACGGGATGCTCCGCTTCGAGGGCGAGCCGCTCCCTACCCTGGCGGCGCTCGAGCAGGAACAGGAAGGGCTCATGGACCGGGTGGTCTACCTGGGGACGTTCTCGAAGATATTCGCGCCTGGCGTCAGGCTGGGATGGGTGCACGCCCAGCCGGGGATACTGCACAAGATCAACGTCGGCAAGCAGGGCGCTGACCTCTGCTCCTCGAACCTCTCGCAGATGATGATCTACTCCTACTTCCAGAACGCCGACTGGCGCTCCTACGTCGGGCGCCTAACCAGCATGTACAAGGAGCGCCGCGACGCGATGCTGGACGCGCTGGCCGAGTTCATGCCGAAAGAGGTCCACTGGACGCACCCTGAGGGGGGACTCTTCGTGTGGGCTACTTTGCCCTCGTACCTGGACGCCACCGCGATGCTCCCGAGGGCCATCGCGCGCAACGTCGCCTACGTGCCGGGCGAGGGCTTCTACGCCGGCGGCGCCGGCAAGAACCACATGCGGCTGAACTTCTCCTTCGTCGAGCCCGAGCGGATCCGGCGCGGCATCGAGCTTCTCTCCGAGGTCGTGCGCGAGCGCATGGAGCTCCGGAGCGACCTGGAGCGCGGCTCGCAGCGCGGCGCGCGGCGAAGCCCCCGCTCAGCCAGCTTCGCCTCCGGAACGGACGGGTAGACGTTGGCGCGCGTTGTCGTCCTGCGCGGCGGGACCTCGATGGAGCGGGACATCTCCTTCGTGACAGGGAACAGGGTCCAGCACGCCCTCGAGCGCCTCGGCCACGAGGTCTACCCGCTGGACATCGAGGATCCGACGACCGAGGCTCTGATGGAGCTCGCACCGGAGGCGGGTTTTATCTGCTTGCACGGCCCCGGCGGCGAGGACGGCACCGTGCAGACGCTCCTGGAGACGCTCGGGATACCCTACACGGGGAGCGGGCCGCTCTCGAGCATCCGCTGCATGGACAAGGACTACGCCAAGAGGGCGGCGCGGGCCGCGGGCATCCCGACCCCGCCTTTCAGGACCTTCTTCCGGCGGGCGATGAACGAGATGGGCGCGGCCGCCGCCCTAGATACCGCCGCCGACTACCTGGGCTACCCGCTCGTCGTCAAGCCCGCGCACGAGGGGTCGAGCTTCGGGCTCTCGCGGGTCGAGGAGCCCGACGGGCTGCTCGACGCCGTCTACGAAGCCTTCGGCTACGACGCAAAGATCCTGCTCGAGAGCTGGGTGGACGGAACCGAGATCTCCGTCCCAATCCTGGAGCCAGCCGGCGAGGAGCCCAAAGCGCTGGGGCTCGTCGAGATCCGGCCGCGCGAAGGAGCCTACAACTTCGAGGCGAAGTACACGCCGGGGGCCACGGACTTCGCGATCCCCGCCGAGATCCCCTCAGAAGCCGCCGCCAACCTCGAAGAGACGGCGCTGACCGCCTACCGCGCTCTGGGATGCTCAGGCTACGCGCGGGTGGACACTATCTTCTCCGAAGGTACCCCCTGGGTTATAGACGTGAAGACGATCCCCGGTTTCACCGAGACCTCGACCTTCCCGCTGGCAGCCGAGGCAGCGGGCATCTCCTTCGAAGCTCTCGTCGAGACGATCCTGGTGGCCGCCCTCCAGACCGAGGCCGCCGCAAAGCTGTGAGCCGGGTTTCGAGTCCGGGCCAGGGGTCGCCCGAACTCCGGACGCGTGGAGGATGAGGGGAAGGACGGCGGGTACGGAGCTGTCGCTGGTGGTGGCGGCGATCCTGCTCGGGCTCAACTTCGTCGCGATAAAGATCGCCGTCGCCTCTATCCCCCCGCTGCTCGTCGGCGCGCTGCGCTTCACCGCGGGCGGGCTTCTGCTCCTCGCCGTCCTGTGGCTCGTAGAGCGGCCGGGCCGGCCCACGCGCGGGCTCGTGCTCACCTCGCTGGGGCTGGGGCTTATCGGGGGCACCGTCTTCAACGCCGCCCTCAACGAGGGCACCCGCCTGACGAGCGCCTCTAACGCGGCCCTCATCATGGCGACGGCGCCGGTGTGGGGGATGCTCCTGGCCGCCGGGCTGAAGGTAGAGTCGCTCAGAAAGACGAGCGTCGTGGGGGCCCTGGTCTCGCTCCTCGGCGTCGTCCTGGTCCTGGGGCGAGGGCTGGAAGAGGGCGGCTCGAGCCTCGCCGGGGAGCTGCTGGTGTTCGTGGCAGCCGTGAGCTTCGGGGCCTACAACGTGCTGTCGAGGACCCAGCACGACCGCTACTCGCCGCTGACCCTCGCCTCCTACGCGACCTTTATCGGGGGCTTTCTCATCTTCTTCCTCGTCCCCGCCGAGGTCGCGAGGGGCGACTGGGAGACGGCGAGCCTCGCCGCGTGGGCCGCCGTCGCCTACCTGGCCGTCTTCTCCACCGCCGTGGCGTACTGGATCTGGCAGCTAGGCATCGCGCGTATCGGCGCCGACAGGGTGCTCGTTTACCAGTACCTGATCACGCTCGTCGGCGTGGTCTCGAGCGTCGTCGTCCTCAACGAAGCCTTCGGCCCTTTGAGGGTGCTGGGCGCGGCCGTTATCCTCGGCGGCGTCTATCTCGCCAGCCGGTAGAGAATCTTAGCTGGGCATCGGAGACCAGAGCTTCGGCCGCGGGTCGCAGTGGAGCGGCGCGAGGAGCTGGCGCGCTCAGCTGGCGCGCTCAGCCGGTGGCAAGCTGCAGCTGGTGGTCGCCAATGCGGCGGCGCACGAAAGATCACTCAAATGAGCGATGTGCCGGGCTCCGTCGTGGACTACCGCGTAGCCGGCGGAGAACCGGTCTCGGCGACGAGAGCTCCTCGGGACAAAGCAGGGGCACGAAGCTCACCAAGTAAAACGAGCGGGCGCTCTAGGACCAGCAGCGCAGCAGAGACGTGGAA
>JARDZQ010000186.1 GCA_029240775.1 Rubrobacteraceae bacterium
GACCATGCTGCTGGCCGAAGACTGCGGCAGCGAAGCTGGGGCGCGCCACGACCCCGACCGGCTCGCCGAGGAGGCGTGCGAGGTTGCCCTCGTTCGCCTGTGAAGCCCGGTCCGGTCAGGGATGCTAACCTACTCTTATGCTTCCTCCTTGAACCGTGCTCGCTCCGGGTTAGTGTGGCTGCAAGACCGGGAGCGAAACGATCGAAGATCACGCGCCATCGGCTATCGGCCGTCAGCGATAAAGAGGAAAAGCGGATAGCTGAAAGCGCGGCTTGGTCCTTCAGGTGCTGGTCTTCGGGACCGCCCCAAACTCCATCCTGATGTCTGGTTGCGCTTCAGCGCTGCGGAGGAAGGGACGGGGCACAGTGATTCTGCCTTTTCTCTGCTGTAGTCCCCACAAAGGGGTTCTCATCCCTTCTTCCGCTCTAGTAGCCCGATGAGACCCCTTATGGGGTCGCCAGCTCGCTCCGGGCGGTCTTCGAGCTGGCGATGGATCTCTTGAAGGGCCTTCTCCAGCATGAACAGTTCGACAAGGGCACCCACGCGTTCCTCATTCTCGGGGTAGGAGGCGGCGCCGCGCGCGCGCTCGGCATACCCTTCGAGAAAGCAGCGTCGCGCGCGTTCACCCCAGGAACGGGATAGGGACTCGAGGGTATCGAGGTGCTCCGCGCGCTCGGCGCCGAGGTTCGCGAGCACGAACCGGGCGGCGCGGTCGAGCGAGAGCAGCATCCCGGCCACGTCGCGCAAAGGCGAGTGTTTCGTGCGCCGCTCGGCGAGGGGGCGGGCGGGGTCGCCTTCGAAGTCTATGATCTGGAAGTCGTTACCGACCACGAGCACCTGCTCGAGGCGGTAGTCCCCGTGGTACCGGGTCTTGACTATCCCATAGCCACCTCGGGCCACCGCCCTCGTGCACCTCTGCGCCTCGTCGCGAAGCGCTATCAGGTGGTCTGCGTCGCGCTGCACGCGCTCGGGCAGGTCCTCGCGCCGCTTCTCCAACTCCTCCAGGGTTCGGCCGAGTTCCTCCCCGACCTTCTCGGCCCAGTTGGCGACCTCCCCCGGCGGGGCAACCTCCGGGGCGAAGTGCTCGTCGTCGGTCGACGCGGCGAACGCCGCGTGCAGCTCCCCGGTGCGCAGGCCCAAAGTGCGCATGACGCCAGTGAAGAAGGCGTCCTCCGCCGCCTGCTCCTCCGTCTCCGTTCTCTGCTCATCCTCGGGGTTCCACGAGGTGGCCAGGCGGTTCTCCAAGTAGCGGGTGAGGACGTCTCTAGTGTAAGACCAGCCGTCCCCTTGGTTTTCGACGAAGCCTTGCAGGAGGGCGAGGGTGATGCTCTCCCCGTCGGGGAACTCGTACTCCACGGCCCCGGCAAGCGGCGGTGTACCCCCGAAGTTCACCCTCTCGGTCAGATAGCGACCGACCTCCAGGTCCGGGTTCGGTCCGTTCTGGAGATGCCGGTACGCCTTCAAGACGAGCCGCTCGCCGAGAACGGCAAGGCTGTTGTTCTTCTCTGCCTCGGCGCGCCGGACCCCCATAGAACCGACTGGGTCCTCTCCGACGACCTCGCCGTAGGCGCCGGTTCTGGAGAAAACGATTCGCCCCTCCCCCATCTCTAGTGCGCGCCCCTCCCCGACGGCCGCGACCACCTCGCGGCAGAAGCCCTCGTCGGCGATGGCGTCGTAGAGGATGCCCGTCCTCGAGCGTCGCCGGAGCCTGGCGAGGGCGTGGGGCATCAACGCAGAGATGCCGTCCTCTCCCACCGTGTCCTCCCAAGCGGACGAGAGGGGCAGGAAGTAGTGCCGTAGGTCGGCGGTCCCCGAGGGTACTTCTTCGACCGTTACCCGGAGCAGCGCGAGGAGCCGGTCGGAGCCTAGGGCCGTCTGGGCGGCGACCTCGACGCTCCCTACCGCGTCCGGGCTCGCCGCGAACCACGGCCGGGTGGCGAGGAAGCGCGGCAGAACTCCGCGCGCGAGCTGCGCGACGTGGCGCGGCGCGAGGTGCAGAGGGATGTCGCCCGCACGGCCCAAGGGGGCCCGGCCGGCAGGGAGGACGACTACCGGCGGCTCGACGAGTCGCGGCGTCTCCCGGTGCCAGCCGGGGGGCTCTGCATCCCTCGCCAGGCGGAACCAGTAGAAGCTGTGGCCCGGAAGGGTCAGAAAGTAGGGTAGATCACCTAGCGGCGGGAAGCTGCTTCCGCCGATAAGCTCGACCGGTACCCGGCCCCTGAAGCGCGAGAGGTCCAGCTCGACCGGTTGAGCCGAGCGGGAGAGGTTCGCGACGCACAGGATCGCCTCGTCCTCGTGCTCCCTGAGGTAAGCGAGGATCTTGCGGTTGCCGGGGTGGAGGAACTCCAGGGTCCCGCGGCCGAACGCTTTATGGGCCTTGCGAACCGAGATTATCCGCTTCATCCAAGTAAGGAGCGAGCCCGCGCTGCGACTCTGGGCCTCGACGTTCACCGACTCGTAGCCGTAGACGGGGTCCATTATGGGCGGGAGGTAGAGGCGCGCGGGTTCGGCCCGCGAGAAGCCGGCGTTGCGGTCGGCAGTCCACTGCATGGGGGTACGCACCGTGTCCCGATCCCCGAGGAAGATGTTGTCGCCCATCCCGATCTCGTCGCCGTAGTAGACGATCGGGGTGCCCGGCATGCTCATCAGGAGGCTGTTGAGGAGTTCCATGCGCGCCCGGTCGTTCTCCATCATGGGGGCGAGGCGCCGCCGGATGCCCACGTTGACCCTCATCTGCGGGTCCGTGGCGTAGGCCCGGTACATGTAGTCGCGCTCGCGGTCGGTCACCATCTCGAGGGTCAGCTCGTCGTGGTTGCGCAGGAAGATCGCCCATTGGCAGTTCTCGGGGATCTCGGGGGTCTGGTGCAAAATCTCGACTATCGGGTGCCGGTCCTCCTGCGCGACAGCCATGTAGATGCGGGGCATCAGCGGGAAGTGGAACGCCATGTGGCACTCGTCCCCGCCCCCGAAGTACGGCAGTAGGTCCTCAGGCCACTGGTTCGCCTCGGCGAGGAAGATCCGGTCCTCGTAGCGGCCGTCCATCTCCGTCCGCATCCTCTTGAGGATGTCGTGGGTCTCGGGGAGACCCTGGTTGTCTGTGCCCTCGCGCTCTATGAGGTAGGGGACGGCGTCGAGCCTGAGACCGTCCACGCCGGCGTCGAGCCAGAAGCGCATCACGGCCATAACGGCACGGAAGACCCGCGGGTTGTCCAGGTTGAGATCCGGCTGGTGGGAGAAGAATCGGTGCCAATAGTACTGGCCGGCCTCCTCGTCCCACGCCCAGTTGGAGGTCTCGGTGTCGGAGAAGATGATCGGGGTGCCCTCGTACTTCTTAGTCGTGTCGCTCCAGACGTAGAAGTTGCGCATCGCCGATCCTCTTGGGCCCCTCCTGGCCCGCTGGAACCAGGGATGCTGGTCGGAGGTGTGGTTTATGACGAGCTCAGTTACGACCTTGAGCCCTAGACTGTGCGCCTTGCGCACGAAGGCCCTGGCGTCGCGCTTGGTGCCGTAGTCGGGGTGGACGTTCTTGTACTCGGAGATATCGTACCCGTCGTCGCGCTGCGGCGACGGGTAGAAAGGCATGAGCCAGACTGCGGTAACCCCGAGGTCCTTTATGTAATCCAGCCGCTGCGTGAGGCCCTTGAAGTCCCCGACTCCGTCGTTGTCGGAGTCAAAGAACGCCTTCACGTGCAGCTGGTAGATGATGGCGTCCTTGAACCATAGCGGGTCCCCTCCGGGCCCCGCATCCCTCTCAATCAACCTGCACCCCGAGGTGCCTCCTGATGAGCAGGGCCTCGCAGCCTTGCTCGGTCGGACGGAGCGAGCGAAGGATACTGCAAGCTGCTTGGGCGGCGGTTCGTCGAGCCTCTCATCTACCGCATAGCATACAGCCGCCTCAAGCTGCGTAGCTACCGCCTTCTCAACACCATGTGCGCATTGGAGAGGATTCTGAAATGACGAAGGACCCGTTCTTTCAGAGTTGCAAACATGACCCGGTTTCACTTCCGCACCAAGCTTCGCGAAGGCGCTCGGGAGGTGACGTTGGAACGGATGACGGGCTGACGTCAGACTCGCCCCCGAAGCTCTGAACAGCCTCATTCCCGAAGAGCGCCGTAAGCTATACAATATGCTCCGGCTGAGGGTCTTCGCGTACCCCGATGAACCGCCGGAGGTGGAATGGGAGTGGGAGTTTCCCGACTCTGTTGTTTGCAAAACGGGAACAATAGAGACCCCTTCTTTCAAGAGCCCCCGGAGGATGCCGAGCTCGACGTGCGGGGCGTCTTGGCGAGTAGCTACCTCTACGGGCGGCCGGGCAAGAACCAGCACGCCTTCTGCCTCTTGGTCGGGCGCGAATACCCCCACGACGTGCGTGTGCTCGCCAACGTCCGGCCCGACGCCTACTGGATGAACTCGATGCTCCACGAGTTCGGCCACGCTGTCTACGACCGGCACATAAACCCGAAGCTGCCCTACTTCCTGCGCACCGTGGCTCACACCTGCACGACAGAGGCCATAGCCCTCATGATGGGCTCTCTGGCCGAGGAGCCCGGCTGGCTCAAAAAGGTCGCCGGCGTCTCAGACAACGAGCTCGACGGCCAGAGGCTCGGCGCCCGGCGCAGGGCCGACGGGCTCGTCTTCACGCGCTGGGCGCTAGTCGTCTTCAACTTCGAGAAGGCGCTCTACGAGAACCCGGACCGGGAGGACCTGAACTCTGTATGGTGGGATCTCGTCGAGCGTCTCCAGCTGGTGGACCGCTCACCCGGACGCGACGAGCCTGACTGGGCGGCCAAGATCCACCTCGCCATCGCGCCTGTCTACTATCACAACTACGTGCTGGGGCACCTGATCTCCGCCCAGCTTAGGAACCACCTCGAAAGCCACGTAACCTACGGCCCCTTCTACGAGCACGAGGTCGCAGGACGCTATCCGATGGAATCGTTCTTCGGCCCCGGGGCCCGCGAGAATTGGCGCGACACCGTGCTCCGGG
>JARDZQ010000187.1 GCA_029240775.1 Rubrobacteraceae bacterium
GGTGTACCGTTCTCGGGTGCGCCGTTCTCGGCTCCGGAGGGTGCACCTGCGGGCCGCTGCGGGTTATCGGCTACGTCTTCCCTGGCCTGGGGTCGAGCATCGGGGCTCTCTTCCAGGCGCTGAGCGCCCAGGCCCACGTAGTAGAGGGAGCCGACGACGGCGGCCACCAGGAGCAGGGCGACGAGCAGATTCAGGATCGTGGGCCAGGAGATCCCGCGCCTCTCCTCCCCGTTCAGTTCGCCGGGGTTGATCAGAGGTTTATCGAACTCGCTCGTCTTCGGCGCGCCGTAGGCGAAGGTGCGTTCGCGCCTCGACCTCCTGCGGTCCCTCAGCTGGCGGGCGAGGTCCTCGCCGTCGAGGCCGAGGTAGTTCGCGTACGTCTTCAGGAACCCGCGGGCGTAGACCGCGTCGGGGAGGACCCCGAAGTCCTCGCGCTCGAGGCCGTCGAGGTAGCGTTTGCGGATCTTGGTGGCGTACTCGGCCTCGTCGAGGGTGAGGCCCCTCTGCTTGCGAGCCTTCTCGAGAACGGCCCCGATCTTCGCTTCGCCGTTCGGGGTCCGAAAAGTGCCGCGATCGTCTTTCATGGCTTCTATCAGCCTATCACAAAGCTACCAATCTTCGCCGGGTTCCTCCGCGCCGCCGTTCGCGCCGAAGAGGCTCTCGAGGTCGAGCTCGGTAGCCACGACCGAGCGGGCCTTGGATCCCTCGTAAGGCCCGACCACCCCCTTGCGCTCGAGCGCGTCGATAATCCTGCCGGCCCTTGAGTAGCCCACCCTGAAGCGGCGCTGCACGGCGCTCACCGAGGCCTGTTGCGTCGTCACGACGAAGCTCGCCGCCTCCGGCAGGAGCTCGTCGTCGGGCTCCTCGGAGGCCTTCGGGTCCTCTTTGGGCTCCGTGACCTCCTCGACGTAGGTCGGCTCGACACGCCCGCGGCTCGCGTCGGCCGCCGCCGACACCACCCGCTCTACCTCCCTCTCGGAGATAAAAGCCCCCTGAACCCGGGAGGCCCGCACGGCGGAGACCGGCTTGAAGAGCATGTCGCCCATCCCGAGCAGGGCCTCGGCGCCCACTGAGTCCAGGATCACCCGGCTATCCACCTGGCTGGAGACGGCGAACGCCACGCGGCTCGGGATGTTGGCCTTGATCATGCCGGTTATGACGTCGACGCTGGGGCGCTGGGTGGCTACGACGAGGTGAATACCTACGGCCCTGGCCTTCTGGGCGATCCGGATCACCGCGTCCTCGACCTTGGCGGCAGCCTGCATCATGAGGTCTGCGAGCTCGTCTATGACTATGACGACGTAGGGCATCTGGACTTCGCTGCGGGCGTTGTAGCCATGCAACGAGCGCACCCCTTTCTTCTCGAGCACCTCGTAGCGTCGCTCCATCTCGGCCACGGCCCACGCGAGCGCGTTGGCTGCCTTCTTGACGTCGGTGACGACCGGGGTTATGAGATGCGGTATGCGGGCGTAGTGGGAGAGCTCGACCCTCTTGGGGTCGATGAGCACCATCTTGACCTGCCGCGGGTCCGTAGTCAGCAGCAGCGAGGTGAGCAACGCGTTGAGCATGACGCTCTTGCCGCTGCCGGTCGTGCCCGCGACGAGCAGGTGCGGCATGTCGGCCAGATCGAAGAACACCGCCCGCCCGGAGATGTCTTTACCCAACCCCACAGGCAGCGTCCAGTCGTTGCCCTCTGGGTACTCCAGGAAGACGTCGCCGAGAGTGACCTGCGCGGGGCGCGTGTTCGGCACCTCGACGCCGACGGCGCTCTTGCCGGGGATCGGAGCGAGGATCCTGACCTCCGTCGCAGCCAGCGCGTATGCTATGTCCTGCTGCAAATTGCGCACCTTGCCGACCTTGACCCCGCTTCCGAGCCTGAGCTCGTAGCGAGTGACCCGTGGTCCGACGACGGCCCTGACCACCTGCGCCTCTACCCCGAGGGCCGAGAGCGACTGCGTGAGCCGGCGGCTGGTCTCCTCGACGTCGTGCTGCGGCCCGCCGCGCCCGAGAGCCAGAAGCGACGGTGACGGCGCCGTGTACTCGCCG
The DNA here is from genome assembly GCA_029240775.1 of Rubrobacteraceae bacterium. Classification (GTDB taxonomy): domain Bacteria; phylum Actinomycetota; class Rubrobacteria; order Rubrobacterales; family Rubrobacteraceae; genus JALYGY01. The sequence goes on from JARDZQ010000187.1 coordinate 2,047, forward strand.
GGGGCGAGCTCGCGCTCCTCGCCGAAGCCCGTAACCTCCGAGCGCCCGGGGAACACGACCTCGAGCTCCCTCGTTTTCTCGGTCTCCGACACCTCTGCCGGCTCGTACGGCGGAGGAGGTATCTCTTCCGAGAGCCCACCTCTCTCTGTGCCACCCGCCGAGCGGGATGACCGCTCGGCGAGCCGGTTCTCGCGCCGCTCGCGCAGCCAGTCAAGAAGGCGCTCTCCCCTACCTCGCACTGCCGTGATCGCTGCAGCCGGGGTTGTTCCGGTGAGCAGAGAGAGCCCCACGGCGTACATCACGAGCAGCGCAAGCGCCGCCCCGATAGTGCCCCCCGCCCAGTCCACGGCGCCGTAGACGCCGCTCCCCACCACACCGCCCGCCTCGGTGTAGAACTCGCTCGAGAAACGCACCCTGTCCGGCATCCGCGCGGCGAGCGTCGTAGCGGCGGCGATGAGGAGCAGCAAGGCGCCCAGGGCTACCCTGCCAGAGAGAACCCGGATCAGGAGAAGAAGACCACCGACGGCCGCGGCCGGGCCGAGCGCGAAGCCAACGACGCCCATGAGGTGCGTCGCCGCAAAGAGACCAGCCTCCCCGAGCACCGCTCCGCGACCGCTGAAGAAAGCGGCGCTGAAGAACAGACCGGCGACGAGGAGCACGGCCCCGACCACCTCCCGCGTCATCTTCTCCGAGACGCGCTCGCGAGTCCCGCGCAGAAGCCCGGCGAGGTCGCGGGCCTTCGTCCCGCCCTTCTTGGTGCTCTTGCCCTTCTTCCGCGGCTTTCTGCTAGGCGCCCGCTTGCTCGTAGCCACGGCTTAAGTCTAGCGCATTAGGCTAGCGCTAAACGTCAACTACACCATGTAGTAGAGGTTTACGCTCACCCCTCAACTATTAGCGGCAGGATCAGGGGCCGCTTGCGCGTGCGTTGGGAGAGGAAGCCGGAGAGGTCTCTGCGGACCGCGTTCTTCAGCTCGCTCCAGTCGGTGATGTGCTGGCTCGCGGTGCGCTGGAGGGTACGGTTCACGACCTCGATGGACTCTTCGACGAGGCCGTTCGCGCCCTGCGCGCTGACGAAGCCGCGCGAGATCACGTCCGGCGGTCCCAGGGGCGCGCCGGTCTGGGCGTTTATGCGGGCGACGACGATAAACATCCCCTCTTCGGAGAGCTGCTGGCGCTCGCGCATCACCGCCTCGGGGGTATCTGCGACGGCACCGGCGTCCACTAGGAACATCCCGGCAGCGACGTTGTCGATGCGGCGGGCGCGGCCCTGATTGAACTCCAGGCGGCCGCCGTTCTCGAGGATAAAGATGCTCTCCTCAGGGATACCAAGCGACTTGGCCGTGTCGGCGTGGTGGACGAGGTGCCTGAACTCGCCGTGGACGGGCACGAAGAAGCGGGGCTTAAGGAGCGAGAGCACGAGCTTCTGCTCCTCCTGGGCGGCGTGGCCCGAGACGTGCACCGCTTCGAGCGGGCTGTAGCGGACCTCGGCGCCCCGCTTCATCAGGTTGTTTATGGTGCGCGAGACCCCGCGCTCGTTACCCGGGATCGGGTGAGCAGCGATCACCACCACGTCGCCAGGACCGGCCTCGATCGTGCGGTGGGTGCCGTTGGCGATGCGCGAGAGGGCCGCCATGGGCTCGCCCTGCGATCCGGTGGTCAGGATCGCAATATCCCCGTCCGGGACCCTGTTGATCTCGCGCTGGTCCACCAGCATCGCGTCGGGGAGGTCGAGATAGCCGAGATCGCGCGCAATCTGGACGTTGCGGATCATCGAGCGTCCCGTGACGCCGACCAGCCGGTCGTGCTTCTTGGCGGCCTCGACCACCTGCTGGATACGGTGGATGTGCGAGGCGAAGGAAGCGACGATGATCCTGCCCTCCGCCTCCTCGAAGATCTGGTTGAAGGTGTCGCCGACGATGCGCTCGGAGGGTACGTATCCGGGGCGCTCGCTGTTGGTCGAGTCACCGAAATAGGCGAGAACGCCTTCTTCACCGAGGGCAGCGAGCCTCGCCAGGTCCATCGGATTGCCCTCGATCGGCGTCAGGTCCACCTTGTAATCGCCGGAGAAGACGATGAGGCCCGCGCCCGTCCGGATGGCGATGGCGACCGCGTCCGGTATGGAGTGGTTGACCCCGATAAACTCGAGGCCGAAGTCTCCGATCTCCGTTCTCTGGCCGGCCCTGACCTCGCGGAGGTCGGCGTTCTTTATGCCGAACTCCTGCAGCTTGCTGCGAACGAGGCCTAAAGTGAGCCTGGTCGCGTAGACGGGCACCTGGAACTCGCGGAGCACGTACGGCAGCGCGCCGACGTGGTCCTCGTGCCCGTGGGTCAGGGCTATACCCCTCAGCTCGTCTGCGTGCTCCCTAAGGTACGTGAAGTCCGGCAGGACCAGGTCTATGCCGGGCATCTCCTCGTCCGGGAAGGCCATCCCGGCATCCACCAGGATAATGCCGCTGCCTCCCCGCACGGCGGTCATGTTCTTGCCGATCTCCCCCAGTCCTCCCAGGGGGACGACCTGCAACGTGTTGTCGCTAAGCAGTTCGGATTACCTCCTTTGATAGCCGTCAGCAGTCAGCCATCAGCTTCTTCTTGCTGATCGCTGACCGCTGATGGCTGACTAGCTTCCGTTCAGGTGCCTCCCGAGGTCGAGCTCCTTCGGCCCGACGGCGGAGAGGTACATGTTGCTCAGGTTCAGGTGTGTTCTTGCCAGGCGCCTTATGTCCTCGGCGCTGACCGCCTCTATGCGGTCGGCTATCGCCCCTGGAGAGAGCAGCTCCGTACCGGTTATGATGCTCCGGCCGATGCGGTTCATCCTGGCCGCGGTGCTCTCGAGCGCGAGCAGCGTCGAGCTCTTGAGCTGCTGCTTGGTGCGGTCGAGCTCCTCGCTCGAGACGAGCTCGTCCTGGACCCTGCCGAGTTGCTCGGCGATGACCCGCACA